>PLZT01000431.1 GCA_003152255.1 Methylocystaceae bacterium
CCTAATTGATGACAGGCCCTAGCGCATTGAGCTGATTGAGCTTGATTTGCGTAACAAAAGTTTTGACTTCTGCACAACGCAAATAGCAGAGCGCGGCACATCCTGTGATCGCCCGTGACGACTTGCATCTATCGCTGTCCTCCCCATCTCTAACGCGACCACGCAATCTTCTTGGATGTTGGCATGTCGAATTCCGCGACAACTGAACCGCCCGCTCACGAGCCGTCTGCGCTTAAGGATGCGAAATGGACCGTCCACAAGGTCGTCGAGAATTGGCTCCCTATCGTCTTCGTATCACTAAGCTTTGGTGGCCTCGTCTTCTGGGGACAAAAAATACGCTATAAAGACAAAATGGACGGCTTAAACAATCAAATTGGCACACAAAATGCGACCATACAGGAGCAATCCGCAACGATTCAAAATCAATCTGCAACCATTGCGCAGCTTCGCGAGCAGCTAAAAGGCACATCACCCGAGCTAGCGGCTATTCAGGCAAATAGAGATACTATACGCGCTGGCTTGAAAGCATTTTATATACGAGGCGGTGAGATTTTCCGTCGTAAGGTTGTCGACGAGCCAACAATGAATAATTGGGTGAACGATGCCAATTCGTGGTACGTTGAAACAGCGAAGTGGATCAATGAGCATATGGGTGAGGCAGCTGTAGAGAAGTTTATTGATATGGGAAATACGGCTGACGTTGGCTGGGGAGATTCATTCAGTCAAATCCACACCAATATGCGTAACTCGGTTGCGCGTTATCGTCGTAATTTATCAACTCTCATTGAAACAGCGGCGTGGGACGGACACCCGGAGAGACAGAAATAGTCGCATGAGCCCCAATATGACAAACTGCGGCCTGTTGCAGATGTTTTGAATTCCGCACGCGACGGCTTTGGCTCAAAAACAGCAATTCGACCCGCTCCCCCGCCGCCCCTACTCCGGCTGCACATCCGGCGTGCGCCACGCGAGATGCTGGCCGCTGTCGACCGCGATCATCTGTCCCGTCACGGTGCGCGCGCGCGCCAGATACGTCACGGCGTCGACGACTTCGGAAAGATCGGCCGGACGGCCCAGCGGCACGCCGGCGACCTCCGCCGCGAACTCNNCGAATTTTTGGCGCGAAGGCCTGCGCCATCGTCCGCGTCGCGGCCCACAACGCCGATTTCGTCAGCGTATAGGTGAAATAATGCGGCGTCAGCCGCCAAACCCGCTGGTCGATCACGTTGACGATGGCGCCCTCCGCGCCCGGCGGCAACCGCGCGGCGAAGCCTTGCGCCAGTAGTAGCGGCGCGCGCAGATTGATCGCCATCTGCCGCTCATAGACCTCCAGCGAGAAATCCTGGGCGCCGTCCGGTTCGAACACCGAGGCGTTGTTGACGAGCAGCGTCAGCGGCCCAAAGGCGCTCTCGGCGCGCTCGATCAGCCCCCGCGCCTCCAGCGCGTCGGAAAGGTCGGCTGCGACGGTCTCGGCGCGCGCGCCTCGCGCCCGCAGCGCCCCCGCCGCCGCCGTCGCCTCCGGCAGGGAGCGGGGCGAAGCGTGCAAGATCACCGGGCGCCCGATTTCAGCGAATCCCTTGGCCAGGGCTAGGCCAATACGCCGCGCCGCGCCGGTCACCAGCACGGGCCCAAGGCCTTCCGCCCCACTCATGCAGCCCCCCTTGGCGATTAAGCGACATTTCCGCGAGCCGCGTCCGTTGCATCAGCCCGCCGCCCGAACGAACCCCTTATTCACGCTTTATTAGCCAACATCAACGGAAATCGAAACCACGTTGTTTAGCCCAAATGAAACATTGGCAAATATTACATGGTTTTATCCTATAACTATCAAATTCGCGCCATAAAGTTTACTCAAAGTTTCCCATGGTGTTGCTTTTGCGGACTCGGTCGACGGCTCGAAAGAAAGGTCTTGTTAAGATGAATCATTATAATTCGATTCATCACAGCGAACGGCATGAGCCATCGCGATGGATGAATGCAAGAGCCGCGCCGCCCAAGTTTTAGGGCGCGCGTGGCGCGTAAGCGGAGTTGAGTTATGAGACAGGCCCTGTTCGCGACGCTACTCGCGCCCCTCGTCCTTGCGGCGACGCCCGTGCTGGCCGCGGATCTGCCGCGCGGCTCTCCCCCGCCCCAGGACTATTATTCGCCAAGGCCGGTCGCCAATTGGGAAGGTTTCTATGCCGGCATCAACGGCGGCATTGGCTTTGGCTCCTTCACCGACGGCGCCGATACGCTGTTCGCCAATCCGACCGGAGGCCTGATCGGCTTCACCGCGGGCTACAACCACATGGTCGCGCCCAACCTTTTAATCGGTCTCGAAGGCGATTTCGATTTCGCCGGCCTGAGGGCGTCGCAAAATCCATATTTCGGCTTCGCCACTCAGGGCAGCATCAACGACATGGCGACGATCCGCGGGCGCGTCGGCTACGTCATGGACCGCGCGCTCGTCTATGTCACCGGCGGCTTCGCGGGCAGCAACAACACCGTCAGCGTGAGCAATGTGTGGGGCGGCGCATTTTATGGAGAGCAGTCGATCTTCCAGACGGGTTGGGCGCTCGGCGCGGGCGTCGAATTCATGCTGACCCCCAATCTCTCGGCCAAAGCCGAATATTTATTCACTTCGGTGGGGTCCGACCGCTACTTCGACTATTCGTACAACGCGTTACAGTCCGCGGTTAACACATCGGCGGTCAAGGTCGGCGTGAACTATCATTTTTGATCAAGTCGTCATGCGCGAATATGACGGGCCCGGAGCGAAAGTTCCGGGCCTTTTAGTATGCGCGAAACACCACGCGCTTATATAATGGTCAACGCAGCGTAAAGACGCGGCTGCGTTTCAAAACCAGTAAGTCAGGAGAGCGAAATGGGTATTCTGGATTTTCTGTCAAAGAAAAGCCCCGCCGCGTCGGCGCCCGCCGGGGCCACCGAGACGACAGCCGCTCCGGCCGACGCGCTGAAAGCCGAGATCGCCAATCATGGCCTCGACGCCTCCAGGATCAACATCGCCGTCGACGGCTCCACGGTCACGCTGACCGGCGGCGCGGCGACGACGGCGGACGCCGAGAAAATCGCTCTCGCGGTCGGCAACACCAAGGGCGTGACCAAGGTCGTCAATAATATCGCCGCAGACGCGCCGCATCAAGATTCGGGCTTCTATACCGTCAAATCCGGCGACACGCTCTGGAAGATCGCCGAACAGAGCTACGGCCACGGCCAGGGGCCGAAATATGAACAGATTTTCGAGGCCAACAAGCCGCTGCTGAAGAACGCCGACTCGATCTTCCCCGGCCAGGTGCTGCGCGTCCCCGGCGCGACCGGAGCCGCCGCGCCGCAAGCGAGCGCCGGCGAGGGCAAGAAGGGCGACGACATCGTCTGGAAGGCGCCCACGACCTGATCGCTTTTCTCGCGGCAAGAAATTGCGCGCGGAAAAACTTCCGCGCGTTTTTTTAAGCCTTGGTCGCCTCGAAGGACGGCGTGTTTTTGGCGAAAGCGTCGAGCCAGGCGACGAGCCGCGGGTGGCCCGCGCGCCACGCGCCTTCGAACCGCAAATCGAGATAGCCCAGCGCCGTCGCCAGCGCGATATGGCCGATGTCGACGGCGCCTTCAGGCGGTGCGGCTTCCAGCGCCTTCAGCGCGCGATCGATCTTGCCCTGCTGCAACTCGACGAACGCCTCGTAACGCGCCGCTTCCGGCCGCGAGGCGAGTTCATAACGGACCAGCAGCGCCGCGTCGCAAATCCCGTCGCCGAGCGCCTGCAAGCGCAGCGCCGCGAAACGCCGCGCGGGATCGGCTGGGAAAAGCTTTCCGCCGCCGGCGAGATGATCGAGATATTCGGCGATGACGCGGCTGTCATAGAGCGACGAACCATCCTCCAGCACCAGCGCCGGGATTTTGCCGAGCGGATTTTGCACGCGAATGCTGTCGGCGGGATGGGCGAGATCGACGCCGACAATCTCGATGCGGCCCGCGAGCCCCAGAATATCGGCGGCGATGCGGATTTTGCGGGCGTAGGGCGAGGCGGGGGAATAGCGGAGGATGAGCATGGGGGGGAGGTCCTTGGGGCGGGAAATGTTTGGGGCTTTTAGCAGAATGCGGGATCGGAATTTGGGAAAATTTGGGCGGGATGGGAGTTGCTGCAGGGGTAAAACATGAGGAAACTCTTTGCCTCCCAATAGTTAGGGCTTCACCATGTACCCACGAATCTCCTGTTCCGACAGCGCGCGCTTTGTTTCCAAGGCGCGGCGCGCAACGTGAACCATGCAATCGTATTCGCCCGAATACGGTCGAAAGCCGTCATATTTTTCATCCGAAAATTCCTCGACAAACAGTTTCGACGCCACTTCTAGCGTAGTCCATCCGCTCATTCCTAACTGTTCACCAACCTTGATTATCTGCCGTAGCTTCGAGATTTGCTGCTGTTCTGAACGCTCGCTCGGCTTGTATCGCCCTCCAGCATTTCGTCGCGCCTCTCGAAAATTATCCCATACATCCCTGGCATTTACGACGCTGATCTTCTTTTGCGCAGCTAGTTCACAAGCCGTCAGAGCAAATCTTGCGAACGCTCCGTCTAAAAGACCAACTTCGGTTCCAAGACGAATGAATTCGTCAATTTTCTTACTCATGTCTTTTCCTCTTCGAATTCAAATGACGGGATGCTACGACAGCTTCGCCAAATAGCCAATTCCCAGATGCAGTTGAGGTCGCTCCATTATTCTCCGATTTGCCCCACTCACTCCCCCGCCACCTCCTCCACCACAAACCCAGCCCCCGGCCCTTGCGCCAACCGCTCCACCAAAAACGGCAGCACCGCGCGCGCATCCCCCTCGAAACCAAACGGCGGATTGACGACGACGAGGCCGGCGCGGTTTAGCCGCTCGCTTGTTCCGCCGACGCAAAGCTCTATTCGCAAGACGCGGCGCATTCCGGCTTCACGAAAACCTTCCAGGAAGCTCTTCGTTTGCGCTAAATCCTTCACCGGATGCCATAATACGTAAACGCCGGTCGGCCATTTGCGATAAGCGGCGTGAAAAGCGTTGAACATCGCGCGAAATTCATTCGGTTGCTCGAACGGCGGGTCGATCAATACAAGGCCGCGCCGCTCGACGGGCGGCACGAAGGCGCCGGCGGCGGTGTAACCGTCGAGATTTATTGTCTTTATGCGCTTATCGCGGGCGAACCGCCGGCGCAGCGCGGCGAAGGCGTCCTCGCGCAGCTCGCAGAAAATGGCGCGATCGTGCTCGCCCAAAAATTTTTGCGCCAGCAGCGGCGAACCGGGATAAAGCCTTGGACGCCCGTCAACAAAAGGTCCTAAAGCGTCGATATAAGGCGCGAGCAAATCACGCGCTTCAGGCGCCGCGCCGGAGAGATCGGCCAGCCGCCCGACGCCGGCGCGCCATTCACCCGTGCGCTCCGCTTCGTCGCTGAAGAGATCGTAGGCGCCCTCCCCGGCATGGGTGTCGAGAACGCGAAAACGCGCATTTTTGCGCATGAAGTGGCTCAAAAGACGCGCCAAAAGCGCATGTTTGAGCACGTCGGCGAAATTGCCGGCGTGAAAGCCGTGGCGGTAATTCATTCCTTGATCATGATCAATAGGGTGCCGGAACGCGGATTTCGCGCGAGCGGCAACCGCGCCGCGCCACCTCGGGACAGGCGCGAAAGTCGCGCAAATCCTTCGTGAGGCAAATGCGCACCTCCTCCAGCACGCCGCGCTGACAGCCGACGCTCAGCATCCCCGGCCGCAACCGGGGATTGGCGTCCAGAAAGGCGCGCTCGATGTCCATTGTCGCGAGATTTTCATCGGAGCGAAGCTTTACGAAACTCTCGGGAATGACCACGCTGGCCCTGGCGCGCGCCACGCTGTCGAAATAATCGCCAGGGCTAAGTCCCGTGCAGCTTCCGTGCTTGCGCCACTCGTAGCGGGCCAGTCCTTCGTCGGGGTAGACGCCCTTGGCGCGATCGAGCGCCATGCGAGAA
Source organism: Methylocystaceae bacterium (assembly GCA_003152255.1). Next base: position 5,974 of record PLZT01000431.1, read on the forward strand.
GGCGCCGGCGCGTAGCCGCAATTGCTGGGAAAGCCGTGCTCATATTGCGGCCATAGGCCGTGCACGACGAAGCCGAGGTTGAAGCCTGGCTCGCACTGGCTTTTGCCGCCGCCGCTCAATTCGCAAAAGCCCGCTGACCAGGACAGGGCCAGCACGTAAAAATCGAAATCGCCGGTCGCCATCGTGCCGGCGCGCGGCGGCGGCGTGGGCGCGGCCGAAGGCGCGGATGGGGCTTTATCGGCGCAGCGATCGAGGACGCAATCATCGGCGCGCGCCCCCGGCGGCGCGAGGCACAGCAGCATGGCGAACAGCGGCGCGGAGAATTTTTTCGTCACGAAACGGGCTCCAAAAAGTCGAGCTAAGGGCCAGCAGCCTTGCAGCTTGGGGAAAAGGCGTGGCTGCGGTCGAGACCCACGACGCACCAAGTGACGCCGAAGCCCATGCCGAGGAAGCCGAGATCCTCGCCAAGCTGATAGACCACGGCGCGCTCGCGACCATCGTTGAACAGCGCCCGCGCCGCGCAATAGCGGCGGGGAATATAGCTCGCGCCATTAACGCGCAGGCCAGTCTCGCGCACGCCGCCAAAGCTCTCGATGGCAAGGCCGGACTGCCAGTAGTCGCTCTCTCGATCGTAAAAGCCGCGCTGTATCCGCGCCAGCGCGAAGTCGTCGTCGCAGGCCGGCAACACGCCCGTATAGGGCAACATGCGCGCCTCGGCGGGCGGCGTATCGGCCAGCGAGGGCTCCTTCGCTTTGGCGGACGGCGCCAAGGCGCAGGTCAACGCGAAAGCGGCCATCGCGACTGCGCGTCTAAACATGCTTCTCTCCCAGGACGAACCATCGCCAAGGAAAGACCTCAAACGCCAGGCCCGCGTCAAGTCGGGTTATGCGTCCGGCGGTGGGGCGGTTTGAATTTCCGCTTTTAAGCCCAAGCGGTCGCCGCGCGACAAAACCGCCCGGGCGCGGGCCCGGGCGGGTCGTTTCATGATAATTTTCAGGCTATTCCATCTTGCCTTTCATAGCTCTCACGCGCTCTTCGATCTCGGCCTTGACCGAATCGAGATTGAAGCTCGCTCCCTTCTGCATCGGCGGGAACTCGATAAAGCTCGGAGCGTATTCGCCGATTTTCTGCTGCAGGAACACGAAGCGCCAGAATTCGTGCATGTAGAAGTCGGGGACATAGGAGAAAGACCCCGTGTTGCCCTTCGCGAACTGCAGTCTCTCAAACGGATCGAGCCGGAGATTGGAGAGGATCGGCCAATCCAGCTTGACCGTCGGCCCCGTCCAGCCGTCCGGCTGGTCGATCATTCTGTACTTCCAGTCGTCGATGCGCACGGCGCCCAGCGTGCCCTCGGCGAAGTAGAAGACTTCATGGCGATTGGACTTTTCCTTGCCCAACAGAAAGTCCAACTGATTATAGCCGTCGAGATAGACCTTATAGGTGCTGTCCCCGAGTTGCTCGCCCTTCAGCAATTCGTCCTTGATGTTCGGATTGCCGGCGGCGGCGACGAAGGTCGGGAAGAAATCCAGACCCGACATGATGCCATTCTCGACCTTGC
>PLZT01000657.1 GCA_003152255.1 Methylocystaceae bacterium
AGTGTGGCGCGCCTTCGGCGGCTATGATCTCGTCTATCGCGATGAACATCCGCCCTATCGGCTGCCCGCGGCGCTCATTCGCCAATCCGCCTATTTGACCCATCCAGTCTTTCACAAGAATCGGGCGGAGAGCGAGATGACGCGCTACATGCGCCGGCTCGCGGATCGCGATCTCGCGCTCGACCGCGCCATGATTCCGTTGGGCTCCTGCACGATGAAGCTCAACGCCACGGCCGAGATGCTGCCGATCACCTGGCCGGAATTCGCCGAATTGCACCCATTCGCGCCGGCCGATCAGGCCCTCGGCTACGCCGAGATCATCGAGGATCTGTCGAGCAAGCTTTGCCAGATAACGGGCTATGACGCCTTCTCCTTGCAACCCAACTCCGGCGCCCAAGGCGAATATGCGGGACTGCTTGCGATCCGCGCTTATCATCGCGGTCAAGGCGACGAACATCGCGACGTCTGCCTCATTCCGGCGTCGGCTCACGGCACCAATCCCGCTTCCGCGTCGATGTGCGGAATGAAAGTCGTGGTCGTGGCGACCGACGCACACGGCAACATCGATCTTGAGGATTTCACCGCCAAGGCGCGGGCGCACGCGACGGCTCTCGCGGCGGCAATGATTACCTATCCCTCGACACATGGTGTCTTCGAGGAGACTGTCCGCGAAATTTGCGAGATCGTTCATGCGAATGGCGGCCAAGTCTATCTCGACGGCGCCAATCTTAACGCCCTTGTTGGGTTAGCGCGTCCCGGCGACATCGGCGCCGACGTGAGTCACTTAAATCTGCATAAGACTTTCTGTATTCCGCATGGCGGTGGAGGTCCGGGCATGGGACCGATCGGCGTCAAGGCGCATCTCGCGCCGTTCTTGCCCGGCCATCCTGAAACTGGAGGAAACGCCACGACGGTCTCGGCGGCGCCCTACGGCTCGCCCTCGATCCTCCCGATCTCTTGGAGCTACTGCCTGATGATGGGCGGCGAAGGGCTTGCGCAAGCGACCCGCATCGCGATTCTGAACGCCAATTATATCGCTAAACGCCTCGCGGGCGCGTACGACGTGCTCTACACGGGCGCCAACGGGCGCGTCGCGCATGAGTGCATCGTCGACACCCGGCCGTTGCTCAAGGAAGCCGGTGTCTCTGTCGACGACATCGCCAAGCGGCTAATTGATTGCGGGTTCCATCCGCCGACCATGAGCTGGCCCGTCGCCGGGACGCTGATGGTCGAGCCCACCGAGTCGGAGACGAAAGCCGAACTCGACCGCTTTTGCGATGCGATGCTGGCCATTCGCGAAGAGGCGCGAGCAATCGGCGAAGGGCGGATGGACAAGATGAACAATCCGTTAAAAAACGCTCCGCATACTGTCGAAGACCTGGTCGGGGAATGGGCCAGACCCTATTCGCGCGAGGCGGCCTGCTTTCCCGCCGGCGCCTTCCGGGTCGACAAATATTGGCCGCCCGTCAACCGAGTCGACAATGTTTACGGCGATCGCAATCTCTTCTGCGTCTGCGCGCCCTTGGAAACTTATGTCAAGGCGGCGGAGTAGGCCGCCGCCCATATTTGCGGCCCCACTCGACCAGAGGCGAACATAGAATGTATCGGGGGACAAAACGTCGATGTCGGTCTCTTCTTGGCGTTTCCGCGCGCAAGAACGAGATCCGGCTGTCGTCAACCAGCTCCGTAACGCGGTTTTCGTCTCTCGTTTTCATTAGCGACGCCAATTGCTCGCTATCGAGTGGGCGGAGCACGGCAAGCGCTCGTTCCACCCTAGCCGCCGCGGCGATTTCTCCCTTGCGTCACGGAGCGTCGCGGTTCTCGAAGAAGCCTACCTTTGAAAGGGAGGAATCGATGACAATAGGACTTGCTAAAACGGGAACTTAACCAAACCTTACGAACTGAGCTTCGATGATCCGAGATATATCGGATGAGCCGCGAAAATGGCGCGCAGAGACGCCGCCGCTGTCCACAAATCCAGGAACCCACCATGCATCGAGTTGATCCCTTCGATCCGGGAATCGCGGTCGCTCTCTCCGGCTTCGAGAACAAGCCAAACGTTTTTCGCAATCTTGAAGCCCCGCGCCTTTATGAAGAAGCCATCCGGCGGGGCGAGGCCAACATCGCCACCGGCGGCGCGCTCGTCGCCGAGACCGGCGCGCANNGGCGCCGAGCCGCGTCACCGGCTCAAGGCGCGCGTTTACACGGAATACGCCTGGCATTCCCTGTTCATCCGCAATTTGCTGATTCGTCCGTCAAAGGCGGAGATCGACGGTTTCGTGCCGGAGCTTACGATTCTCGACTTGCCGTCATTTCAGGCCGAGCCGGAACGGCACGGGTGCCGTTCGCGGACCGTAATCGCCGTCGATTTCAGCCGCAAGATCGTGCTGATCGGCGGCACGAGCTACGCCGGAGAAATCAAGAAGGCGGTGTTCGGCTATCTCAACTTCCTTCTTCCGCCNNTTGTCGGCGGACGCGTCCCGTTCCCTGATCGGGGACGACGAGCACGGCTGGGGCGCGGAAGGCGTGTTCAATTTCGAGGGCGGTTGCTACGCCAAGGCGATCAAATTATCCCGCGAGGCGGAGCCGCAAATATTCGCGACCTCGGAGCGTTTTGGCACGGTGCTGGAAAATGTCGCGCTGGATCCCCTGACGCGCAGGCCGAATTTCGACGACGATTCGAAAACCGAGAACACCCGCATCGCCTATCC
>PLZT01000224.1 GCA_003152255.1 Methylocystaceae bacterium
TCAACCGTCAGATTTCATCCACTAGCGTCTTCACATTGCCAATGACCGCCTGGCCGCCGTCACCTATGAGAACATGCTCGACCCGCACGTATCGCTCCGTGCCGTGGCGGAGGCGCCGCTGGACTTCACTTGCATCGTGAAGGCCTTCAGCGGCGAGTCGCAGCCGATCCAAGCGCCGCAAAGCGCCGATCGATGCCACCCCCACCGCTTAAGCGAGCCAGCATCGACATCGCCGCCGAATGGGTGCGAGGCCAATCGAGGGTTGCGTCATTAGATTGATCAAAAGAAAGGCACAAACTTTAATTGTTGACACCAACAATTCGGAAAAAGTCAGGAATAATAGCCAATAAGCGATAATAAGAGGAAATGAAGATAGGCTAAGGGAAAAGAAAATTTTTATGGAAATTTTCTTTGACAACACCTATTGCATAAAAGCTTTTTCGGTATATTTCCGTCGATCCAGATGAAACGGCGCATCTCTTGCAGCGCCATGAGCTGGAGTGACATCCCATGATAATTACCAGGGCGACATTGCCAGCGCAGCCCCGCGCCCATAGTTTTCGCGAAGGTCAACGTATCCTCGGGGTCAGCAGATCGACATTTTACCGGCTCGAAGCCGCGAACAAAATCAAATTACTTCGCATCGGCCGCCGCACATTGATTCCCGCCGATGAAATTGAGCGATTGCTCAAGGAAGGCGTTCAGTGACGCATCGCTCGATATCCCGTGACAAAGCGAAGGCGAACGCTAATGGCTGACCTGGGCTTCACATTCAACGGCGACGACTATCCCGACATCGGCCCGCTCTCGGCGATCGGCGAACTGCGCCAGCACAAGCAATGGGTTTGTTGGGATTATGTCTTGCGCCCCGGCGCGACGAAAGCAACCAAACCGCCAAAGAGCCCGCACACGGGGCTGGGGGCGTCACATGCCAAGCCTTCGGATTGGGGAACCTACGAGCAGGCCGAGGCGTGCGCCAAGCGCCGAAACTTCGCGGGTGTCGGGTTCGTGCTGTCCGAAGATGACGACTTCACCGGCATTGACTTGGACAAGTGCCGCGATCCTGAAACCAAGAAGCTCGATCTATGGGCGGAGGATATTGTCGCGCTGGGCGAAACCTATTGGGAAGTCAGCCCTTCGGGAACTGGACTGCGCGCCATCGTGCGCGGGAAGATCGCGAAGACGGTCAAGTGCGACACGGCGCACGTCGAGGTTTATCGCTCGCTGCGATATTTGACGATCACCGGCCAACAAATCCCCGACACGCCTGACGACATTCGTCCCGCGCCTTTGACACTCGAATGGCTCATGGATCGCGTGGAGAAGTTCGCGCCGAAGGAGGTTGATCGCCACCCTATAGCCGATCCTGAACAGACGGTTAAGCAAGAAACAGCCCTAGTTGGGCACCACACCCAAAACGACGCTGGCGCGCACGCTTGGGCCGATGCGGCGCTGGGCGGCGTCGCCGCCGACCTCGCGTCATCGGATGAAGGAGGTAGAAATCATGCCCTCAATGCCAGCGCATATCGCCTGGGCCGCATGGTCGCGCGCGGCTGGCTCGAAAGGTCGCGCGTTGTCGCCGCCCTGACGGACGCCTGCCGGACCAATGGATTGTTCAAGGATGACGGCGCAAATGGCGTGCGCGCCACGTTGGCGAGCGGCTTGCGCGCCGGAATGCAGAACCCGCACGAGGACTTGCTGGACAATCGCGCCGACGACGCCGAGCTCCTCGCGGCCGGCAACGAAATCGCGCAGCGGTTGATAGCCCACGACGCCAAGGCCAAAGCCGCATCTGGTGCGGGGGTCGCAGAGGCGCCTCGCGCGCTGTTCCGTGTGTTGGCCCCGGCGTCCGCGTATCCGGTCGAGGCGCTCGGCCCCATCCTTGCGCCAGCGGCGAACGCAATCGTCGATCGTGTCCAGTGCCCCGATGCGCTGGCGGCGCAAAGCGTGCTGGCGGCAGCGAGCCTCGCAGCTCAGGCTCACGCGGACGTTGAAATACCGGCGACCGGCCACGCCAAGCCCTGCTCCCTCTTTATAATTTCCGTTGCAGCCAGCGGCGAACGCAAGTCGGCAGCTGATGCAGAGGCCTTGTGGCCGGTGCGGAAATACGAAAAGGCGCTGAGAGAAGCATATGCCACTGATGTGCCTGAATATCTCAAGTTGAAAGCCGCTTTCGACGCGGCCCGCAAAAAGGCTCTGGAAGGCAAGGACGATCGCTTCGCCACCAAATCCAAGCTGGACGCCGTTGGAGAGGAACCGCCAAAACCGCTTGAGCCCATGCTCACCTGTGGCGAGCCTACGTTCGAAGGCCTTTGCAAAATCCTTGCGGCGGGCCCACCCGCAATGGGGATTTTCAGCGACGAGGGCGGTTCTTTTATCGGCGGTCACGGCATGTCGCCGGACGCAAAGCTCCGCACTGCTGCTGGCCTCTCTGGCGTATGGGACGGCTCTCCAATCAAGCGCGTGCGCTCGCTCGACGGCTCAAGCATCATCGCCGGGAAGCGTGTAGCGTTGCATTTGATGGCGCAACCAGAGGCTGCGGCGCGGATGCTCACCGATCCGGTATTGAGCGACCAAGGCTTCCCAAACCGTCTGCTTGTGTCTGCCCCAGCTTCGACCGCAGGAACACGATTCCAGCGCGAGCCTGACCCAGCTTCGGGCGCGGCGCTCAACCGCTATCACGCGCGCATCCTGTCAATTCTCGAACGCGCGCCGACGCTGGCACTCGATTCGAGGAACGAACTTGATCCGCGCGTGCTGCGCTTCGCGCCTGACGCAGCAAAGGCGTGGCGTGAATATGCGGATTATGTCGAGCGCTTGCTCGGACCGGGGCAACTCTTCGAGTCGATCCGGGGCTTCGCAAATAAACTGCCAGAACACGCTGCGCGCATCGCCACCGTCCTGACTTTGGTGGACGATATTGAAGCGCGGCACATTAACGTCGAGACGTTCGAGCGCGCCGTTCACCTCGCCGAATATTACACGGGCGAGGCGCTGCGGCTGTTCGAGGCGGGTTACGCGAGCCCTGAATTGCGCCAAGCCGAGACGTTGCGGAAGTGGCTGCTGACCAAGTGGAAAGAGCCGCTCGTGAGCGCGCGGGCCATTGTGACGTTCGGCCCGAACGCGATCCGCGACAGCGCGACAGCCAAGGGGGCAATCAAGGTGCTTGTTGAGCATTACTGGCTTGTTCCGATTGGTGCCGCCACAGTCGATGGCAAGAATGTCCGCGAGGCCTGGAAGATCACGAAGGAGGACGCCCAATGAGCGACCTCTTTCCTTCCTTCTTCGCCGGACGAAAATCGCCCGCGCCCCCCTGCTACAGCCGCTGCAACTGCTGCACGCGAGTTGCGCCAAGACGATTTGCAGCGGATGCAGCAAGTGCAGCAGCCGGCAATGGCTGAAATTGGCTATGGCGGCTTGCCGTGTGCAGCGGATGCAGCAAGCGCAGCAGGGCGAGAGCGCAGCAATCAGCCCCATCCAGAAGCTGCCCCCACTCTCGCGCATCAAATCTCGTGGCAGGTGCGCGCAGCGTCTCTCGAACACGATGATGGTCTGCCCTATGAATGGTGCGAGCCGTTCGCCAAGCTTTTGTGCGGCGGCCCACCGCGCGGTTTCGATCATGCTTATTGGTTGCGCGTTCTGCCGGGCGCGAATGCGTTCGCTGATGAATGGGCGGCACATGCTCATGCCCTCGGCTGGGCACCGGAAGAAGCCTTTGGGCTCGACAAACTCAAGCCGGCCGCGCGCCATGATCGCAAAGGCCTCGCGTGGCTCTTGAGCGATAACGCGCGCGTCCTTGCTCTCGATGAGCGGGGCGCCGACATCGTAACGCAGCAAGGATCGAAGCAACGATTCTATCGCTCAATCAAGGCTGAAGGCGGATAGCGAGGGCAAAAAGATTCCACCGTCGCTGAACGGACGAACTACTACTTTCCAGACGATTTCGATAAAAAAATGCGGAGGTTCGCGATGGGCGGCGTTGGATCGGGAAGGCCGTGGCGCGGTGGCGGGAAACAGACCGTAGAAAACACCCCTTCGATTGACATAAATAGGTTGAACCAAGAGGGGCGTCTTCGTCCCGGCCTTTACTCCATAGCGCTGTTGTCGCCCCGTGGCTCCGATGTCGGCATTAAAGCTGAGATCGGAGACGTGTGTCTCTATTACCGCTTGCAGAGCACAAGCGGCGAATGGGAAGTGATGAGGCAGACGATCGAAATTGCTCGCATCTCCTGCCGGTTTGGAGGCGAACGACCGTATTTTGTCTGCATGTGCGGTCGGAGGGCGATCAAGCTTTATGCTGGCGGTCGATATTTCCGGTGCCGGCGTTGCCGCGACCTTGCCCACGCCTCCCAAAATGAAGACGGCTGGGGCCGCGCCCGTCGACGCGCGCTCAAAACGAAACGGCGCATCGGCGGCGACTGCGACATTAACGGCCCGCTTCCCTTCATTAAGCCCAAATATATGCAGCAACACACATTTTCGCGCCTCTACCGGAAGGCCGACACAGCGAAGAAGGCTGCCGGGGCCGCTTTTTGCGCCAAAGCCATCCGGACATTCCGCTTGTCGTGGATGTGCGCCCAATAGTCGAATTTAGGCGTTGCATCCCCCCGGCCCGGGGCGGCAAGAGCCGACCCTAAAGAGGAAGCGATGTGGCGAGTCACAATTAAACTTCCGCTCATGTGAAATTCGTCACATTCCCAAAATCGAGGCAACAATTTGGTGCCTCGCTGCTCGCGCCATTTCAGCGGCTGTCTTTTTTTCCATGCCTCCCAGCAAGCTCGGTCGAGTTCCCGCCTGCAAAAGCAATTTGACTACGCCTTCATGCCCCTCCCGCGAAGCGAAATGAAGAGGCGATAATTGATAAGAAAATCCCCCACTTTGCGCGTAGTTGGCTATTGCGTTCGCTTTGGCCCCGGCTTGCAAGAGAATTTCGACTACGCCTTCGTGTCCATTTTCTGCTGCGTAGTGAAGCGGCGATCGGGTGCAGTGGATTGCGTATTCGGAGATTTCGCACCGCGCATTTGGATTTGGCCCCAGACTTAATAGTGCCTGCGCCGCCTCGGCGAGACCGAGCGCGGCTGCAAAATGGAGTGGTGTCCGTCCGGTGGCGGGTTCAACCGCATCCACCTTTGCACCATAATTGACCAAGGTTTGTATCATCGCTGCATTGTTCCCTGCATTGTGCAGAGGAGTTCCGATAAAGTGCCAGCCGAGCGCCTCGTCGAAGTGTCTCACCAAGCAGTTGGCGTTCGGATCGGCGCCGGAGTTCAGCAGTGCCTCTGCGACTTCCGCATTTCGTGCCGCATGCAATGGTGTGCCGCAGAAATAATCGGCAGAGCTCGCATTCGCTCCGCGCACGAGCAATAGGGAAACTGCCTCTAAATGACTGTACCGCGCGGCGTGCTGAAGAGGAAGGTATCCCGGCTGAAAACAGTCTTCGTCGTCCATCCACTCGCCCTCGCGCATCTCGAGATCGGCTCCAAAATCCAGAAGCGCGACAAGCAGATCGACGCGCCCAGCTATCGCTGCGGCGTGAATCATGCCCCTGCCTTTGTCGCGCATCTCTATGATCTCAGGACAAAATCGAATAACTTCCTGGAGAGCGCTCAGCTGTCCCTTTTCCAAATATCGGAACGCCGCCTGCAGACAGTGGTCGGACAGCGCCAATGAATCCGTCACGACGATAGCTCCATTGTGGTCGCCCGCGTCTGCGCACTCGAATAGTCGAGAATGAAGGTGTGCGTGAGGTCCAGCATATCGTTCAATATAGCCCCTCGGTCGCAGGCGGAGGTCCAAAGCCCTTTGTGCCGCGCCGCGCTGGTTGCCGCTTGCGTTGGCCGAGGCTGGGTCTGGACGACTCCATTTCTCACTAAATATCTGGTTTTTAGATAATCCGGAAACGCGATTAATTGTCCAGTCCTGTTTTTCGTCGGGCAGGGCATGTCGCGAACCATTCACTCGGTAAGGCACGAGGCCCTCAGGGCGCTTCTGGTTGAGGAGCGTAAGGCCGCAGGTCTGACTCAGGCGGCAATTGCAAAAAAGCTCAATCGGTATCAGTCGTTCGTGGCGACAGTGGAAAGCGGCCAACGGCGGATTGACGTGGTCGAGTTTTTGGACCTCGCCCGGGCAATCGGATTTTCGCCGGTGGAAGCGATCAGAAAATTGGCCCGCATTCGGCGAAATTAGGTCAAGAATCAATCGTGCCTCACATTCCGTGGGCGCGTGCGATGCGATTGATTATTCATGCGACTTCGGCCCGTTGTCGCCCCCAACCGGCGCGACTTACAAGCCGCCGCTCCTGGCGGTGTGGGGCAAGAACGATCCTTTCTTCCTGCCCGCGGGCGCCGAAGCGTTCAAGCGCGACATCCCCGACGCCGTCATCCAGTTCCTCGATACCGGGCATTTCGCGTTGGAGACGCATGCCGCCGAGATCGCGGCGGCTATCCGCGATTTTCTCGCCGCATAGAAACGGAGGGAGACATGCCTCAATCCGAACGATACGACGATCTCGTTCTCGGGAGTGGACAGGGCGCGGCTCTTGTTGTCGATCGTCTCGCGGCGAGCTGGCTGACGCGCAACGATCAACCAGAGCTAGACGACATTCCCGAATGTCGCATGTGGGTCAAAGCTCTCGTGCGACAAGAGATTCCGTCTGTCGTCCCCGGTGTTCTCAAAGGCTATTTGACGCTTCGTTCTATGACGCGGCTCCGCGCGAAACGGCGCCTTTAGACGCTCCGCCCACCTATCATTTTGCTCGCGTTTCGACCTCGACGGCAGTCCGGTCGAACATTTTGATAGGGCCGATATACCCGGACAGGTGGAGGTGTTCATCGGCAAGCAAAAGCTACCGGCGCGTGGTCTCTTTGGAAGAGAGCGGGAGAAGCGTTGATTGAACCCGGAGCCGAGGCATGGTTCACGGATTTCAGGTTCCCACGCGGCAAGAGCCGCCTTGGCGGCCACCGGCTCTTCCCCCATCACTGGGTCATGACTTTGGTCTGCATGGCTTTCCTGATCGGGTCACTCGCCGGGGCCGGGAATGGCGGTTAACCCCTTGACCCAGGCGCCGCCTGAGCCAATCTAAAAATGGAGGTCGTGAGTTTTCCTTCAGTGGGGCTGGTTGCCGAGTTGTTAGAGTAGGACAGCGCGTCGGGGGGAGAGCTCATAATGATTCGCGGATTTTTATTGTTCTTCGCGACCCTTGTATTTGCCGGCGCCATGGGCTTTGCGTTCGGCGTTTACGTGGGTCCGGCGGTTGACGCTAAACAATTCCGCGCGACGGTGGACGCTGGAGTCCAGGCGATCTCTAAGTCCGCCGTTTCCGTGGTCGAAAAATTCAAAATCACGCCCGCGAAAGTTCCTCGGACGACGGCGCCTTTGGAAGGAGAGGCGCCTTCCAAGGAAGGCGGCTCGGACACATCAGTTCAGCCCCAAAGCGACGCCGGTTCTGGCGACTTGCCCGCCAACGGCGCGACGCCGCCAGACCACCGAGCCCAAGATGTCGCCGAACCGAGCAGTCCGGTGGCGGAGCCCCAAAGCGGCCATTCCACGCCCGCGATAAACGCGGAGGAATCCGTCGGCTCTGTCTCGCGAGCGCCACCAGCAAATAGGGAAACCGACAAGCAAGTGCAGCCGCCCGGTAATAAACCGGTGGCCAACCTAAAACCAAAGCCAAAGCCGGCTTACAAGCCAGTGGCCAAGCTAAAACCAAGGCCAAAGCCGGCTTACAAGCCCGTGGCCAAGTTAAAACCAAAGCCAAAGCCGGCTTACAAGCCCGTGGCCAAGTTAAAACCAAAGCCAAAGCCAAATTCAGAGCCAGAGCCGCCTCCCAAACCCGTCGAGCAACCCACCTCATCCCGACGGGGGAGATAGTTGGCTACCTTGGCTGCGCTAGGCTCGCCATGGATTTCCTGATCGGAATTGTTTGCGGATTGGGTACGTCCATCCTCGTGCGGCTCTGTCTCGCAAACGGTTGGAAAAGCCACATCGATGGCTCGATAAAAGCCCGCGGGCGCCATGTCTAATCCCACCGGCCGATGGTTAGAGAGCGGGCCGCCATGCATTCAAATCGGTCCCCGTCACACCATTTGCGTCTTTCCACCCTTCAATCATTCAGACTAATAGTGCGTTCGAACGCGATGCGGGTAGTCTCGTGCTTCGAGCTAACGGAGGCGCAACGATGAAGCGACTGGAATTCACCTGCGAAGGCTGTGACTTAACCAGATATGTCAAGCTCCCGCCAGGGGGCAAAACCGACGTGACGTTGGACGGTTGGGTCGCGCATCAAGTCGTCATGCAGGAGAACGGCGCCGTGATATTCGAGAACTCGGCGGACCTATGCCCCGCCTGTGCGGAGAAAATGCGTCATGCCATCAACCCGGCGAACTGGCCACGCGCGGACTCCATGGTGAAGGCCGCCCCCGAAGAAATCAATAGGCTGAATGGCCGGGAATTTCCGGTGCGGACAGTGACGGTGGATCATGCAAATCGGGCGGGAAGGGTCTAGAAGACCTCTTAAAGCCCAAGCGCCGTTGTTTCTTCTAAAATTGAAGCCTTACTGACATTTCCTGTTTTGAAGAAGCGTTCTCAAAAGAAAAAGACCACCAGCGGATAGAGGCGTTGGTGGTCTTTAGTTCGCTGGCGGGCACACCAGCGGCTTTCCAGGCGCCATCCAGAGAATGTTTGTCCGTTGGCGTCGAGATATACACCGGTCGATCACTCGCAAAGCTAGGTGATCAGAGGCGTGTCAACGTGACAGCGCAGATGACGATCATAGCCAGCATGCAGATAGGGATAAGAAAACCAGTCATTGTTTCCTCGCATCAGTTACGCTTTTCTTCGCATCACTTACAGCTTTGACATACTTTTTTGACAGCTTCGTGGCAGAGGCAGCTTCAGCGAAGTGATTACGTTTGTCGAACTCTGGACCGAAGTCGTCGACGCATGGCGTCTGACCTCATGCGGAGCGCGCTCACGGTCAAGCAACGAATTTAGCTTCACGCCGAACGACCGGTCGCCAGAGGAATGTGACGCTTACGTCTCTCAAAGCGCCGTCGGATTTTTGTCTATCTCGATTCCGGCAACTGACGAAAAGCGCTGAATTTTGCATTTTCTGTCATTTTTTCCCTTTTGAAGAAAAGAACGCATAAATTTCGCGAATTGTGAGGTGGTTCCATAAGATGTTACCACGTCGCTCGAAAGAATAAGCAATTCCCGGAAACGACGAAAGGTGTTCCCATGGCCAATACGACGGAGCTCGAGGCGCTCCTCATGCAGCGATCGCTGACCGACGCGCGGCTTCTGGAGGCGGTGGAGGCGGCGGAGGACTTCCGGATCCTGCCAGAAGCGACGGTGATCAAGATCGGCGGGCAGAGCACCATCGACCGCGGTCGCGCGGCCCTGTATCCCGCTGGTGGACGAGATCGTCGCCGTCCGCAAGGCCCACAAGCTGCTTATCGGGACCGGCGCGGGCACAAGGGCCCGGCACCTCTACTCGATCGCGGCGGGACTTAACCTGCCGGCGGGCGTGCTCTCGCAGCTTGGCGCCTCGGTCGCCAATCAGAACGCCGTGATGCTGGGGCAGCTTCTCGCGAAATACGGTATCTCCGCGGTCGATGGCGCCGGGCTCTCGGCGGCGCCGCTCTATCTCGCCGAGGTGAACGCCGTCGTCTTCAGCGGCATGCCGCCCTACGGCCTCTGGATGCGCCCCGCCCCCGATGGCGTCATCCCGCCCTACCGCACCGACGCCGGGTGCTTCCTCCTCGCCGAGCAGTTCGGCTGCAAGGCGATGATCTTCGTGAAGGACGAAGACGGACTCTACACCGCGAACCCAAAAACCTCGAAGAGCGCCACATTCATCCCGAAGATCTCGGTTGACGAGATGAAGGCGCGGGGGCTGCGCGACTCGATCCTCGAGTTCCCGATGCTCGACCTGCTCAAGACGGCGCGCCACATCCGCCAGGTGCAGGTCGTGAACGGCCTCGTCCCCGGCAACCTGACCCGCGCGCTCGCCGGCGAGCACGTCGGCGCCATCATCACCGCGAGCTAGGAAGCCACTGTCATGACCGGCCACACCAACAACATCAAACACGTCGCTTCGCCGCTCGCGCGCCAGACCCTCCTCGACGGCGAACTCACCCGCCCCGTCGCTGGCGGCCGCCCGGTCCGGATCCTCCCCTGGCTTCAGGTCGTGAAAATCGGCGGCCGCTCCATCATGGATCGCGGCGCGGAAGCGATCCTGCCGGTCGTTGACGAGCTCCGGAAGCTCCTGCCCGAGCACCGTTTGCTGATACTGACGGGCGCCGGCATCCGCGCCCGCCACCTCTATGGCGTCGGCCTCGACCTCGGCCTGCCGGTCGGGTCGCTCGCCCCGCTCGCCGCGAGCGAGGCCGGCCAGAACGGCCACATCCTGGCGTCCCTGCTCGCGCCGGAGGGCGTCTCCTATGTCGAGCACCCCACCCCACCGTAGCCAACCAGCTCGCGATCCACCTCACCGCGGCCCGCGCGGTCGTGGGCAGCGCCTTTCCTCCGTATCATCACCACGAGTTTCCGACTTCGCGCATCCCGACTCACCGGGCTGACGCGGGCGCGTTTCTGCTCGCCGACGCGCTCGGAGCGGCCGGCCTGACGATCGTGGAGGACGTGGATGGCGTGTATAACGCCGATCCCAAGGGGCCTGGTGGGGAGAAGGCGAAGTTGCTCCGCGAGACGAGCGCCGCCGACCTCGCGAAACATGCGGGTTCGCTGCCGATCGCCCGCGCGCTGCTCGAGGTCATGGCGACCGCGCGCCACCTCGAGCACGCGCAGGTCGTGAACGGGCTCGCGCCGGGTCGGATCACCGCCGCGCTGCGTGGCGAGCATGTCGGGACGATCATTCATACCGGCGCGCGCCCGGCCTGAGCGCACACCCGCCGGCCGCGCCGATCAGGCCCGTCCGCGGGGCGGTGTCGGCGCGGCGGCGCCGCCACGTAATGGCGCGCGCGAGCGCGAGGAGTGGGAGATTCAACAGGAAGGGCATCCCCGAGCCCCGCGCAAGGGTCATGCGCCCCCTGGAACCCCAAGCACCTGAGGGCGCGAGGAGCAATGTCCCTATGTCCCTCCTATCGCGACGGCCACGATCCGGGATTCAAAGCACCGCCCAGGCGATGTGTCGTTGCGCGCGGCCTCTGCTGGATGACGCGCGGGCGACGGCTCGCGCGTGACTACGAAAAGCACATCGATGTCCATGATCCACGTCGCCACGGAAGGCTCCTCTTGCGAGGCATCGCTCATCGAACGGAATTCTCAAAGGGACTCTAAAAGCCGGCTATCGCCAAATAAGGATAATGGCCTTGCGCCATGCCATTGTCTTCTTCTTGCAAAGCGCTAGCTTTAGCTTTTGAATCCGCGTCGATAGGGGTATGGTTGTGGCCGACCCATTTTTCTAAATGATCGGCGCCGATTTGAGAAGGCGAGGACACAATGAATATCAAAGCAGCCCTCTTTGTGGTGGCCTTGATGGCCGCCATGTTAGCGCCACCCGTGTCTCGAGCAACTGCTATGCCGAGGCTTGATCCCGATATCGTGAAGACCGAGACATTCAGCCATATTGAAAAGGCTTGGTGGCGTCATTACTACTACTATCCCCGCTATCATTACTATCATCGTTATCACTACTACCGTCATTATCACTACTACCATCGCAGGCACCATTATCGTCGCTGGCATCATTGGCATCGCCGCTATTGGTGGTGACGCCAGCGTGATGAGCAGAGGCGACGCTAAGCGTCGGCCACTGGGAATTTCGGGCCCCGCGCTCATACGCCGAGCGCGGCGAGGCAAGTGACGTTCGTCGTGTTTCAAAGATAAACAAGGAGTTGGACATGCGCGCTACATTCAGAACAAGTGTCACGGCCGCCCTGTGCGCCGCAGCGGCGGCGACGACTTTCGCGGGCAACGCGTCGGCGGGGCCAATCGGCATCGCGAGTTCGCCGGTTATCAAGGCGCCATCGGCTACGGAGCAAATCTACTATCGCCGTTATGGCGGCCGGTATTATCGCGGTGGATACGCTTACGGGCCTCGATATTATTACGGCCGCCCGGCTTACGGCTATGGCTATGGCTATCCCTATGCTTATCCCGTTTTGCCGGTACCGTTGCCCGTGCCCTTTTTTGGATGGTGAATGGACAGCGGCGAGTTTTCGGCGTCCGGCGACGGTGTTTGCCTGACAACCGTCGCCGTCCAAAAAAGAAAGACAAGTAATGGCCCGCCTGTTTAGCGGAGGCCGGGCCGATTGGCGCCGCCGCGTCACCCTGGGTCGTTGTTCGGCGCTAGAGCAAGTTTCGCGGAAAGCTCATGACCTTCGTGCGGGTCTCGAACCGGTTCGGGGTCTTGTCGCCTATTTCTCCGCCCGATCGCCTGCGCGGCGCGTTCCGACTTAACTTGCCGCGCGGCGGTTCCGCCTCTATGTTGCCGGCCGACTTCAGCGCTCACGAGAGGCTCGCAATGAGGCGGAAATTCGCTGTTCTGGCTTTGCTGCTGACGGTCGGCGCGCAGCTATCGGGTTGCGACAAATGCGGCGGCTGGGAAGAAATCCGCTCGCCGATCCCGGTGAAGACCTGCGCTGGCGACGCCGCGCGCTGAAAGCCTTTCCGCACATGACCCTTCGCCGCGGCGAACTTGAAGCATGGCAGGCGCGATGACCGTTTTTTCTGGCGCGGCGACCCGAGCTTCGCGCTTTCTGGAAATGAAACGGCGGGGAGAGAAAATCGTCGTCGTCACCGCCTATGACGCCCCGACCGCGCGAATCGAGGCGCGGGCTGGCGTCGACATCATTCTGGTCGGCGACAGCGTGGGCGTCAACGTGCTCGGCTACGCCCATGAGCGCGAGGTGACGCTGGCCGATATGGCCCATCATATCGCCGCCGCGCGGCGCGGCGCGCCAGATATCTATCTGACCGGCGATCTTCCGTTCGCGACCTATGAGGACAGACCGCAAGCGCTGGCGAGCGCGAGGGCGTTGCGCGACGCCGGCGCCGATTGCGTCAAATTCGAAGGGGCGCGGCCCGAGCTTGTCGCGGCGCTGAAGGACGCCGGCTTCGACGTCTGTTGTCATCTCGGGCTCGAATCTCAGCACCAACTCCAAAAGGGCCGCCGCGGAAAGACCGCGCAAGCGGCGCGCGAACTGCTCCATGACGCGATGGCGCTCGACGCCGCCGGCCAGGATTTCATCGTGCTGGAGTTGATCCCCGTCGAACTCGCCGAACGCATCACGCAAGCTTCGCGCGCGCCGACGATTGGCATCGGCGCCGGCGCCGGCGCCGACGGGCAGGTGCTGGTCGTCCAGGATCTCGCGGGGATCACGGAGCGGGAATTCAAGCACAATCGGCGTTACGGCGCCGTTGGGGAGACGCTGCGCGCCGCGGTCGCCGCCTATGCGGAGGATGTGCGCGCGGGGCGGTTTCCCGCCGCCGAGCACGGCTTTCACATGGCGCCGGAGGAGCGCGCCGCGTTCGAGCGCGAAGGTGAGGCATGAGCGACGCGCCCATTGGTCTGCTTCTCGTCAATCTCGGCACGCCCGATGCGGCCGACGTCCCATCGGTGCGGCGATTCCTCGCGCAGTTTCTGTCCGACCCGCGCGTTGTCGAAATCCCGCGTTTCCTGTGGCTGCCGCTGCTGCATGGCGTCATTCTCAACACCCGCCCGGCCAAATCGGCCAAGGCCTATGCGCGAATCTGGAATAACGAGACGGGCGAAGGCCCACTCAGGGCGATCACGAGGATGCAGGCCGAAAAGCTCGGCGTTCTCGCGCAGGGCGGCGCGCTGGGTTCGGCGCCCATAATAGTCGATTACGCGATGCGCTATGGCGCGCCGGCGCTTTCGGCCGGGATCGAGGCGCTTTGCGCCAAGGGCTGCGAGCGCGTTCTCGTGCTGCCGCTTTATCCGCAATACGCCGCCTCGACCACGGCCACCGCCTTCGACGAAATCGCGCGCGTGCTGGGCAAGATGCGGCGCCAGCCGACGCTTCGCTTCGCGCCGCCCTATTTCGATGACGCCGCCTATATCGAGGCGCTGGCGCAAGAGATGCGCGAGGGGCTGGCGGCGCTGGATTTCCAGCCGGAGGTTATCGTCGCCTCTTTCCATGGCCTGCCGCGGTTCCAGATCGACAAGGGCGATCCCTACAGAACCCATTGCAAAACCACGTGGCGACTGCTGCGCGAGGCGATGGGGCTAAACG
>PLZT01000557.1 GCA_003152255.1 Methylocystaceae bacterium
CGGCGACCGGCGCGGTCGCTATGCGTCATTTGCGGACATTCAACGGCCTCCCGACCAGCGCCCGCGTTCGACCCCGAGCGGATCATCAGGATGACACCATAGACACCGCTGGTGACCAGCGTATGCCCGGGCTGGATCGCGACCAGCCCGCTGAACCGACGGCCGAGCACAAAGACTCGCGAGATCCGCAGCGCACCACCGGCAGCGAAGAGAACGACACCAAGCCAGCGGATGGTGTCACCGTCGGTGGTCCAGAACTCCTTCCGGTTCGCGTAGGCCGGCAGATATGCTCGCTCGCTCGGCACATCATGTGCTCCATCATCATGCCGCCGCTGTATCCCATGTCCTGGCCGATGCCCCCATCGTGGTCCATCGCGCCATGGTCCATACCCCCACTTTTTTGCGCATTCGCTATTTTCGAATGACGCCGAGGGAAATTCGTCGATTTTTCGCTCGTCCTTCTTCGGCGTCATTGGTCGCGACGGGATGACTTTCGCCATAGCCTTTCGCGCTGAGGCGTGAAGCGTCGACGCCCATTCGCATCAGCTCGCGTCGGACGGAGTCGGCGCGCGCCTTTGCCAGTCTCTTATTCGCGCCCGGATATCTGACATTGTCGGTATAGCCACCGATTATGGCTTTCACGCTCGGATAGGCCGCCAGAATGTGACCGATATTTTGCAGCTGCTCCCGAGAGGAAATTTGCGGCGTCGTTTTGCCGGTCTCGAATTGGAGACGGTCGAAGTCGAACCAGGTCACTCTTTCCGTCGGCTTCGCTTTTTGTTCGAGGAATACGAGCAAGTTGGCCTCGATGCCGGAGCTCGGAATGTTCAACTCGACGCCATTGGGCAACTTCTTCTTGACGAATTCGCCAGGCGCACCGGCTGCCGTTGTCGCGCTGATCTCGCGTTTCCCGTCGGTTGGCTGGGCTTCCTCCACCACGGCGGACTTTGTTTCCTTGGACGGAGTGGGAGTTGCCGGCGGCGCGGGAGCTACTTGTTGCGTGGACGGCGGTTCAGTGTTCCCTACTCGATTCGACTCCGTTTCTCGCAGCGTAAGGAGTTTTGGCGCATAAGCGATGAGGATCAAGCCGAGTGAAATCGCCAGGACGGCCGTCAACGCGGCCAATGCGGCGCCATTTCTTGCCTGAGCCCGGCCTCGGACAAACATCAGCCCGATCAGCGCAACTGCGGTGAATCCTGCGCCGGCCAGAAAGGTTGCCGTCGGTCCGTAAGCATCCCATAATCCGCCGGCAAGGACGCTTGCGACCAGCATGGCGATGCCCCCGGCGAAATTGAACACGCCGAACGCCGTCCCCCGAAGGTCCGCCGGCGCGGTGTCAGCCACGAGACTCGCGAAAAGCCCTTGAGTGAGCGCCATGTGAAGCCCCCAGAACACGACGCCAACCATGACGGCCGCGATGGTCGGGCCGAGAGCGAGAATGAGGTCAGCCACGATGAGGCACACGACACCGACCGTGAGCAGGCCAACTCGGCCAAGCCGGTCCGAGAGCACGCCCGCCGGGTAGGCCGACAACGCATACACGACGTTCATCACCACCATGACCACCGGGACGAGCGCGACCGGCAGCCCAACATTTTGTGAGCGCAGGATCAGAAACGCTTCGGAGAAGCGGGCCAGGCTCAGGATCGTGGCGACGCCGACCACGGCCCAGAACCGGCCAGACAGACGCGTGGTATCTGCGAGGCGTAGGCGAGACTTGCTGTCAGCTTCGTGCCGGGCCGGTTCCTGGACCGCGAACATCATCACAGCCAATGAGATGAACGCCGGCATGGCCGCCATCCAGAACACGAAGCGGAAATTGTCGGAGCTGAGCGTCATGAAGGCAATGGCGGCAAGCGGCCCCACAAAGGCGCCGACTGTATCGAGCGACTGTCGTAGGCCGAAGCTCGCGCCCCGCAGGTCCGCTGGCGCAAGATCGGCGACGAGCGCGTCACGAGGGGCGTCGCGGATGCCCTTCCCGATGCGATCAATGAAGCGTGCTGCGACCACCCAGCCAACTGTGGTGGCAAGTGGGAAAATCGGCTTGCTGAAAGCTGCGAGACCATAGCCGATGGTCGTTAGTAGCTTGCGCTTCCCGAGCCAGTCGGAGAGCGCGCCTGAGAAGATCTTCGTGATGTTCGCAGTCGCTTCGGCAATGCCTTCGATGAATCCGACCGCGATTGTCGAGGCGCCGAGCACGGTCACGAGATAGACCGGCAGCAGCGCGTGGACCATCTCCGACGAGATGTCCATGAACATGCTGACGAAGCCGAGAGCCCAAATGCCCCCCGGGAGCGCTCGCCTCAATGTCGGCCCAGGGGGTGTGTCCGTTGCCATTGCATGTTTTCCTGGAGGCTGGAAACCCCATCGAGCTCGGCAATCGCAGCTTCAATACGCAACTTAAGGGAAAGGGCCCCACCTCCAAACAAATCATCCAGCGCCGTGACGAGCACAAGAGCCTCGTCTGCAGAAAATAGGCGCCGGTTCCCGGTTCGAGCCCTGGCCGTCTGGGCGATCGGCAATAGGATAAACGTGCCGCTGGACGGCAGTCTGCGTTTGCTTTGGAGCAATAAGCAGCCGTCAAGTGCGACGGACGGAGCTTCCAGGATGCGCCAAATGCGGACACTCGCCGCAGAGGTCAGGACGTCGCCATTCGTGAACGGCAAACCGATAGAATGTCCCGGCCGCTTCACGCACCGGTTGGCAGCGAGGCCAGCAGGTTCTCTAAAGCGTCGACTTCCATCGGCTTGACGAAATGATGATTAAAGCCGGCTTCTGCGGAGCGTCGACGATCTTCATCTCGACCCCAGCCGCTCAAGGCGACAAGAATGAGGTCTTGCCTCTCCGGGATCTTGCGAATTTGGCGCGCCGTTTCGTAACCGTCCATGCCCGGCATTCCAATGTCTAGGAGCGCCAAATGAGGCTTAAATCCAGAGATGACCGCGAGCGCCGCCTCGCCGTCATAAGCGACGCGAACGTCCGCGCCCATTAACTGCAAAAGCATGACGAGACTGTCGCCTACGTCCTGATCGTCGTCGACCACCAATACCCGATGTGAGGCGGGGACTGAGGCGACGGTCATCTCGCCCTCAATCCTCTCGTCTTGCGAAGGGGCGGCAGCCAAAGGCAGGCGCACGACAAACACGCTTCCCCGCCCGGCACCGTCGCTCCGAGCCTCGACTTGGCCACCGTGCATTTCGACAAGACTGCGTGCGAGCGCCAAACCAATGCCCATCCCGCCCTGCTCACGGCCTTTGGTCCGGCTTGCTTGATAAAAGAGGTCGAATATACGAGGCAGCATTTCGGACCTAACGCCAATCCCATTGTCGCGTATGCTGGCGACGACTTCGTCGCCGTCGCTTTTCATCGAGATTGCGATACGTCCTTCCGGCGGCGTGTATTTGGCGGCGTTGTTGAGGAGATTGGCGAACACCTGAGTGAGACGCATGGGATCGCCGTCAACGGTGAGCGGCTGATCTGCGAGCGAGATGGTCATCATGTGTCGCCCTGCGTTAATCGCCGGCTGACTGGTTTCAACGGCCTGACGCATAGCGTCGCGGAGATCGACATGTTGCTTCTTAAGCTCGATTTTGCCTGACGTGATGCGCGCAACCTCGAGAAGATCGTCGACGAGGCGGATGAGATGATCAGCCTGCCGGTCCATCATCGCGATCAGGAATCGCGCTTGGTCTTTGGCGGCAGGATCGTTGTCGTTCAATCTCTGCAGCGCATAAACGGCGTTGCGGATGGGGGCGAGCGGATTTCTCAATTCATGCGCCAGCATGGCCAAAAACTCATCCTTGCGCCTATCAGCCTGCCGCAGCCTTGCTTCCGCCTGGGTTATGTCCTCGATATCCGTACAACTGCCGGCCCATCGAAGAATCTGACCTTCTCGCCCACGCTGCGGCTGCATCCGCACAAGGAACCACCTGTAGGACCCATCAGCCGCACATAGGCGGTGCCGCATTTCGCAGCGTTCGCCTGCTTGCAGCGCCTCCGCCCAAAGCTGCGCCGAATCTTGCAAGTCCTCAGGATGGACTGCTTTAGTCCACCCCGCGCCGGCTGATTCCTCTGCCGTCATGCCAGAGTAGGCGCTCCATCTTTCGCTGGAGAACGTATTCCCACCCTCGGCGTCGCTCTCGAAGGTCATGCTCGGCACGGCTTGCGTCAGACCCCGGAAGCGCTCCTCGCTCGCGCGCAAAGCTACTTCCGCGGCCCTGCGTGCGCTGATTTCTTCGACAACTGCGCCAAACCCGGTGATCGCACCGTCGTCCCCGAACACCGGATGCCAACTCGAGTTCCAATATCGCGTGGCACCCGGTTGCGAGGCGGTTTCGCCCACGAATTCGATGTCGGTCACTGCCTCCCCTGTCGCAAGGATTTCCTGCGTCACTTGCTCCACCCTCTCGACAAGCGCCGGCACCAGCTCCGCGACCGTCCGGCCCAGATGCGCTTCGACAGGCTGACCATTCATCTCCGCGAGTCGCCTATTGATGCGGAGGTATCGCAGATTACGGTCGAGCAGACACAGGCCGATCGGCGTGTTTTGGTAGACCCAATCCAATTCGTCGCGCTGCCGCCTGACCTCGGCTTCACTTTTCCGCAGCGCCGCTTCCATCTGCTTACGCTCGGTGATCTCCTCCATGGAGATGACCACGCCTCCGACCTCGCCGTCAGCGTTCTGCCAGGGCCGCACCTCCCAATCTAGCCACTGCAAAGTGCCGTCCGCGCGATCGAAGCGATCTGCTTCCTCGGAGACGACCTCGCCTGCGAGGGCGCGGCGATGAACCTCCTTCCATCGCTCCGGAATATCGGGAAGAACATCGTAATGCGAGCGGCCTAGCACCGACTTCCGCAACCGGTGATCGCTTAGCCACCGGCGGCTCGCCGCAAGATAACGCATTTCGCGGTCAAACATCGCAATGGCTGCCGGCGCATGCTCAATAAAAAGCTGAAGCTGCAGAGATGCCACGGCCTGCCATTTCCTCGTGCTTTACTTCGCCACCGGAGGGAGGGAATTCTCAACGGTGACCTTAAATCCAAATCGGAATGCATTCAAAGCTTGAGCTGGTCATTTAAAGGCAAACATGCATGTCCTCTGTGGGTCATCTTCGCCCGTGCCGGCGTTGATTTCGGCGAGGCAGCTTGTCCTTTGACTCCGGAAATTGGCCGGCACCCAGCCAGTTGCGCTGAGCGCCACGAGCTGACGTTGCGCCCGGCCAAAGACTGGTCTCCCGCCGAGCTTGAATTTTATGCGAGACTCAACAGAAACGCATAGCGCGGTATCGCCCGTGGAATAAGGCGAAATCCAGTTTTTCGACCCTCAAAAAAGAACAACGCGCCGACATTCGGCGCGCCTTGGCGTCAGGTTCCATATAACAGGTTCCACGAAGCTAGCCCGTCTTATTCACCCGAC
>PLZT01000319.1:0-17794 GCA_003152255.1 Methylocystaceae bacterium
CCGCGCCGGGGACGAAGCCGAGATCCAGCGCGCCGACGCGCGCGGCCGCTGTGTGCAATATCGACAGGCCGTTCCAGTCGCCGCCAACGCCGCCATGCTTTTGCGCGGCCTGCGCCGCGAAGGCGAGCACCGCGTCGCCGTCTTCGCGCGCCAGCGCGCCCTGACCAACGAGAATAATCCGCTTTTTCGCAGGCGCCTGCTGCTGCTGGATGAAATGCAGCAGCGAGTCCGGACCAGCGCCGAGATAGTCGTAATCATAGGTCAGATCGACCTTTTCGCCGATCAGCGCGATCTTGAAGCCACCCTTTAGCCAACGCTTGCGAATGCGCGCGTTGAGCACGGGCGCTTCCTTGCGTGGATTGGAGCCGATGATGAGCAGAGCATCGGCATCGTCGATGCCGGCTATTGTCGCGTTGAACAGATAGGAAGCGCGCCCGAACGCCGGATCGAGCTTGGCGCCGTCCTGGCGGCAGTCGAGATGAACGACGCCCAGTCTATCAGCCAGAGATTTTAGCGCGAAGGTTTCCTCGAGCGCGGCGAGATCGCCGACCAGCGCGCCGATTCTGCCCGCCGGCGTCGATTTTGTCTTGGCGGCGACAGCGTTCAGCGCCTCTTGCCACGACGCCTGACGAAGCCGGCTCCCCTCGCGGATATAGGGGCGATCCAGCCTTTGCCGGGCGAGACCGTCCACCACTTGCCGCGTCTTGTCGGAAATCCATTCTTCGTTCACCGCGTCGTTTATGCGCGGCAGGATGCGGATCACCTCGCGTCCGCGCGCGTCGACCCGGATCGCCGAGCCGAGCGCGTCCTGCACGTCGACGCTCTCGGTCTTCTGATATTCCCAGGGCCTCGCGCGAAAATTTTGCGGCTTCGGCAACAGCGCGCCGACGGGGCAAAGGTCCGTGACATTGCCCTGCAGCTCCGACGTCATGGCGCTCTGGAGATATGTGGTGATCTCCATGTCCTCGCCGCGCCCGATCGCGCCCATTTCGCCAGTGCCGGCGACTTCCGCCGTAAAGCGGACGCAGCGCGTGCAATGGATGCAGCGGGTCATCTCGGTCTTGACCAGCGGACCGATATATTTGTCCTCGACCGCGCGTTTGTTCTCAATGTAGCGCGAGGAGTCGCCGCCAAAGGCCAGCGCCTGATCCTGCAGATCGCATTCGCCGCCCTGGTCGCAGATCGGACAGTCCAGGGGATGATTGACCAGCAGGAACTCCATCACGCCTTCACGCGCCTTCTTCACCATCGGCGATTTGGTGAACACCTCCGGAGGCGCGCCGCTCGGGCCGGGGCGCAGATCCTTGACGGCGATGGCGCAGGAAGCCTGCGGCTTGGGCGGGCCGCCCTTCACCTCGACAAGACACATGCGGCAATTGCCGGCGATCGACAGCCGTTCGTGGTAGCAAAAGCGCGGCACTTCCGCGCCGGCCTCTTCGCAAGCCTGGAGCAGGGTGAACTCGGGCGGGACATCAACTTCCACGCCATCGACGAGAATCTTGGTCACTTCGCCTTCTCCAAATCGACGCTTTTGCCCAATGTCGTCATGCCTCTCACTCCGCCGCCACGCGCACGGGATCGGGATGCGGATTGGCCGCGTACTGGTCGATGCGCTGTTCGATCACATCGCGGAAATGGGTGATAAGGCCCTGCACCGGCCAGGCCGCCGCGTCGCCCAGCGCGCAAATCGTGTGGCCTTCGATCTTCTTCGACACGTCGAACAGCAGATCGATCTCGCGCTTATGCGCCCGGCCCTCGACCATGCGCTCCAGCACGCGCCACATCCAACCAGTGCCCTCGCGGCAGGGCGTGCACTGGCCGCAACTCTCGTGCTTATAGAAATAGGATAGACGCGCGATCGCGCGGATGATGTCGGTCGACTTGTCCATCACGATCACCGCCGCCGTGCCGAGCCCCGAACCCAGCTTCGACAGGCTGTCGAAATCCATCGGACAGTCGATGATCTCATGCGCCGGCACGCAACGAACCGACGAGCCGCCCGGAATGACCGCGAGAAGATTATCCCAGCCGCCGCGAACGCCGCCGCAGTGCTCCTCGATCAATTCGCGGAAGGAAATCGACATCGCCTCCTCGACATTGCAGGGCCGGTTCACATGCCCCGAAATGCTGAACAGCTTGGTGCCGGTGTTGTTCGGCCGGCCGATGCCGGCGAACCACGACGCCCCGCGGCGCAAAATGGTCGGCGCGACGGCGATGGACTCGACATTATTGACCGTGGTCGGACAGCCATAAAGACCGACATTGGCCGGGAACGGCGGCTTTAGCCGCGGCATTCCCTTCTTGCCCTCCAAACTCTCCAGCAGCGCCGTCTCCTCGCCGCAGATGTAGGCGCCGGCGCCGTGGTGGACATAAAGATCGAATGGATAGCCGTGGATGTTATTCTTGCCGATGAGATTGGCCTCATAGGCCTCGTCGACCGCGCGCTGCAATGCTTCGCGCTCGGCGATGAATTCGCCGCGCACGTAAATGTAACAGGCGCGCGCCCCCATGGCGAAGGAGGCGATGAGAGCGCCCTCGACCAGCGTATGCGGGTCGTTGCGCATGATCTCGCGATCCTTGCAGGTGCCGGGCTCGGATTCGTCGGCGTTGATGACGAGATAATGCGGCCGCGCCGGATCGACCTCCTTGGGCATGAACGACCATTTCAAACCGGTCGAAAAGCCCGCGCCGCCGCGTCCGCGCAGACCCGACGCCTTCACCTCGTCGATGATCTTGTCGCGGCCCTTGTCGAGCAGGGCCTTGGTGTTGTCCCATTGGCCGCGCTTCCTCGCGCCCGCCAGCGAACGGTCGCCAAGGCCGTAGAGATTGGTGAAGATGCGATCTGCGTCGGAGAGCATAGTTCGTCCCGTCACTCTTGGATCTTGGTTACTTCGCGCCGTCGCCGTAGAGGGACGTCAGGCTCGTCAACTTGCCTTCCGGCTCGGAACTGTTGCGGCCGGCCTGCGAGCCGGTTTTCACCGGTCGGCCGGCGGCGAGATCGTCGAGCAGCTTCTCGAAGTTTTCCGGCGTCAGGTCTTCGTAGAAATCGTCGTTGATCTGCACCATCGGCGCATTGCAGCAGGCGCCGAGACACTCGACTTCGAGCCAGGAGAATAGTCCGTCGGCCGAGACTTTTCGCTGCGGGCCGACGCGGCGTTCAAGGACTTTGATGATGTCGTCGGAGCCTCGCAGCATGCACGGCGTCGTGCCGCAAAGCTGCACGTAATATTTCCCCACCGGCTCGAGATTGAACATCGAGTAGAAAGTGGCGATCTCCAGCACGCGGATGTCGGGCATGCCCAGCGTTTCCGCGACCTTTTCGATCGCCACGCGCGGCAGCCAATAGTCGTTTTGCTTTTGCGCCTGCCACAGCGCGGGGACGACGACCGAAGCCTGTCGGCCGTCGGGATATTTGGCGATCTGCTTTTCAAGCCACGCCTTGTTTTGCGGCGTGAATTCGAAGCTCTCGGGCTGTTTTTCGGCGAGACGACGGACGGACATTAGCGATCGACCTCCCCGAACACGATATCGAGCGACCCCAAGATCGCCGAAACGTCGGCGAGCATATGGTCGCGGCACAAAAAGTCCATGGCTTGCAGATGCGCGAAGCCGGGCGCGCGGATCTTGCAGCGATAGGGCTTATCGGTGCCGTCCGACACCAAATAGACGCCGAACTCGCCCTTGGGCGCCTCCACCGCGGCGTAAACCTCGCCCGCCGGAACCTTGAAGCCCTCGGTGAAGAGCTTGAAGTGATGAATCAACGCCTCCATCGAGCGCTTCATTTCGGCGCGAGGGGGCGGCGAGATCTTCGTGTTGACCACGGACACGGGACCGCGATTCTCCTGCATCAGCAGCTTGTTCACGCACTGGCGCATGATGGAGGTCGATTGCCGCATTTCCTCCATGCGGATGACGGCGCGATCATAGCAGTCGCCGTTCTTGCCAACGGGGATGTCGAACTCCATCTCCTCATAGCACTCGTAGGGCTGCGCCTTGCGCAAATCCCAGGCGGCGCCGGAGCCGCGCACCATCACGCCGGAGAAGCCGAACTTCCAGGCGTCCTCAAGCGAGATGACGCCAATGTTCACATTGCGCTGCTTGAAAATGCGGTTTTCAATAAACAGCGCCTCGAGATCGTCGAGCACCTTCAGGAACGGATCGCAAAAGGCGCCGATGTCCTCGATCAATTTGTCGGGCAATTCGCGCGCCACGCCGCCGGGACGGAAATAATTGGCGTGCATGCGCGCGCCGCTGGCGCGCTCATAGAACACCATCAGCTTTTCGCGTTCCTCGTAGCCCCACAGCGGCGGCGTCAAGGCGCCCACGTCCATCGCCTGGGAGGTGACGTTGAGCAGATGCGACAACAGCCGGCCAATCTCGGAATAAAGCACGCGAATAAGTTGGCCGCGGCGCGGAACCTCGACCCCAAGCAGCCGCTCGATGGCGAGGCAGAAGGCNNACTTCGCCGTCGAGTTCGAGAATAAGGCGCAACACGCCGTGCGCCGCCGGATGCTGCGGACCGAAGTTGATGGAGAAATTGCGTAAGGGTTGGTCGGTCATTTATGAGGATCCAGCGTTCAGATTTTCACGTCGAGGCCGTTCTTCTTCATTTTCTCCTGCGCGTCCTTGATGGCTCTCGGCACGATCGAACTCAGCAGCGTCGGCATTCTTTCCATCATTTTCGGCATTTTACTCATAATGCTCGCTCCAATTGGCGAGCTGTAAAATTTGCCGAGCGCGACCAGCTCATCCTTGTCGAAGATGTCCATCATCATCAAAATCGACGCGTCCTCTATCGCCTGCGCATTGTCGACAAAGGCGCTCTTGACGAAGGCGTCCGCGAAAGTCTCGATCTGCGCGGAGCTGAGGTTTGGATTTTGCGCGCGGGCTCCGGCGATTATCTGTTGCCGAAGCGTGGGCGCCACCCTCGCCATCATTCCCTTCATGTCCGCCGCGCGCGCGTATTGCCGCGCGGCCGCGATCGATTCCGGATCATAGGCCTTGAGCTTTTGCTCGACTTCGCTCGTCGGGGAGGAGTCCAGCGCCAGCGCCCCAGTCGAAAAGACGCCCGCGACGATCAGCGCGGCGCTCGTTCTTTTCAAAAAGGCGCTCATTCCGGCGCTCTCGCTGGAGAAAACCCGACTCATTGCCCCCTGGCCTTTTCGTCGCCGGGCAGATCATATTGCACGCCCTCCCACGGCGAGAGGAAATCGAACTGGCGATATTCCTGCGTCAGTCGAACCGGGTCGTAGACCACGCGCTTTTGCTCGTCGTCATAGCGAACCTCGACAAAGCCGGTCATCGGGAAATCCTTGCGCAGCGGATGCCCGTCAAAGCCATAATCGGTCATGATGCGACGCAGATCGGGATGGCCCGAAAACACCACGCCGAAAAGATCGTAGGTTTCGCGCTCGAACCAATCGGCGCCTGGATAAAGCGGGGTGAGCGACGCGACCGGCGTCATTTCGTCGGTCCGCGTCTTCACGCGGACGCGCACATTATGCTTGGGGCTCTGCAAATGCGCGACGACCTCGAAGCGCTCTTCGCGCTCGGGATAGTCCGCCGCCGTCACGTCGACGATGTGGACGAAAAGATAGTCCGGCTCGTCGCGCAGGGTCTTGACGGTGTCCAGCCAGCGCTCGCGAGCAACGGTCAGCGTCAATTCGCCGAACGCGATCTTTACGTCGGTTACCGCACCCGCGGAAGCGGCGGCGATCTTCGCGCCGAGAGCTTGGAGTTGATCAACCATTCGCATCTTCCCTCGCGACCAACCGGCCGAGTCGCGCTCGGTCGAGCCTCGCCCGCGCTTGTCTCGCGGCCAACGGCGACCCCGCCCTTAGCGTTCGATCGTGCCGGTGCGCCGGATTTTCTTTTGCAGCAGCAGCACGCCATACACCAGCGCCTCCGCCGATGGCGGACAGCCCGGCACATAGACGTCGACCGGAATGATTCGGTCGCAGCCGCGCACCACCGAGTAGGAATAGTGGTAATAGCCGCCGCCATTGGCGCAGGAGCCCATCGAGATCACGTAGCGCGGCTCCGGCATCTGGTCGTAAACCTTGCGCAGCGCCGGCGCCATTTTATTGGTGAGCGTGCCGGCGATGATGATCACGTCCGACTGGCGCGGACTCGCGCGCGGCGCGAAGCCGAAACGCTCCAGATCGTAGCGCGGCATCGCCGCTTGAATCATTTCGACGGCGCAACAGGCGAGACCGAAGGTCATCCACATCAGCGAGCCGGTGCGCGCCCAGGTGATGATATCGTCCGTCGCGGTGACCAGAAAGCCCTTGTCGGCCAGTTCGTCGTTGAGATTGACGAAAAACGGATCGGTCGAGCCGACCGGCTTGCCGGTGCGCGGATCAATGAGGCCCGCGCCCTGCGGAGCGACGAGTGTCGAACCCTGATTGGCGATCAATCCCATTCAAGCGCTCCCTTGCGCCATTCGTAGACGAAGCCGATGGTCAGCACGCCCAGAAACGCCATCATCGCCCAAAATCCAAAGGCGCCGGCTTCCTTGAAGGCCACGGCCCAGGGAAACAAAAAGGCGACTTCGAGGTCGAACACGATGAACAGCAGCGAGACCAGATAGAACCGCACGTCGAATTTCATGCGCGCGTCGTTGAACGGATTGAAGCCGCACTCGTAGGCCGAGAGCTTTTCGGGATCCGGGGCCTTGAAGGCCACCAAAAACGGCACGACCAGCAGCGCGCCGGCGATGATCGCCGAGAGCGCCGCGAAGATCACCAGCGGCAGATATTGTTCGAGCAGGATCGGCATTTCGCGGGTCCAATAGATTTGCGGCGCATCCGACAGTTTTTGCGCGGGGGCGGGAGCCTGGAACGCACAAGAGCCTGGAACAGGCGCCTCCCCGACCGGCTGGCCGTGCGTTCCGTAACAAAGCGTTCCGGTCAAAGCAAGTGACAACCGCGGCTTTCTTGTCACAAATGACGCAACCGCAGCAAAGTCGGGAGTTGCGCTCAAAAATTCGGCGCCGCTGCCTTAGCCGGCGAGCGCCGACAACCTCGCGGCGGCGCGCATCTCGTCCCGGCGGCGCTCGCGTCGCGCCCTCGCCTCCGCGTCGGCGCCCCAGACCCGCATCTGGTAGTCCTCGTCGACATAAGCCCCCGCGAAACCCGCCTCGGCGTCGATCTCACGCAGCGCGACCGACACCGCGACAATGCAGGAGCCTGTCAGCGTGGTCATCGTATGTAGCGCGGCGAGCCGAAATGGCGAGCCCGCGCCCGCGCCGACATGCGCGCGCACGTGCGCCGCGATGGCCGCCAGCGCCTCGGGGGGTTGCGGGTGGAAGGTCACGCCCTCGCATAGAATAAGCCGCGCGCCGCATTTTTCTCGCGCGAATTGCACTAACGGCCCCCAGGCCTCGGCCTGGGCGCGCACGAGGCTGTCCGGCCCGTCGGCGCGGTAGCAAATCAAATCCGAGCCGGCGTATTTGACCACATCCGCCTCGACCTCGGCCATCCGGGACGCCACGCCGTCGATGGCGGAATTCGCCAGCCGCGTCAAAGGCATGGCGTTTGGGTCGAGCAGTTCGCCTTGGGCGTCCCACTCGGCCGCTATCGCTTGCGCCAGAGCCAGCGTCGGCAAGACCAAGGCGCCTCGCGCCGGCGTGCGCACCGGTTTGCCGTCGAGCAGCACGGCGAAGCCCTCCGCGACGGGCGCGGCTTCCGCCTGTTTGTAGAAGCGCTTGGGCAGCACGGGCCGACCTCCCCGCGCCGCCGAGCGCATCGGATCACGCTCGCCACCGTCGATGAAGATGGCGGACGCGAGGTCGTCGTTTTCGGTGGACATGCGAAACCCCCTCAACTCATTCCTCCGGCGCGTCCTCGATCGGATCGTACTGTTTCTCGTCAAACCCGAAAAACTCCCATGTCGCGCGCATATGCGGCGGCAAGGGCGCGGTCACGTCGATCATTCCACCCTTGGGATGCGGCAGGATCAGCCGTCGCGCCAGGAGGTGCAGCTTGCGCTCGACGCCGTCCGGAATCGCCCGCAGCGGATCGCGCCGTCGCACCTCGTCATCCGGACGATGGCCGTATTTCGGGTCGCCGACGATCGGGCAGCCGATCGCTTCGGCATGGGCGCGCAACTGATGCGTGCGTCCGGTCAGCGGCTTCATCGACAGCCAGGCGCAACGCGGCGCGGCCTTGTCGACGATGGCGTAATAGGTCAACGAATGCTGCGCGTCGGCCTCGCCATGGCGGGCGACGCGCATTTTTTCGAGGTCTCGAACCGTCCCGGCGCCGGGTTTGCGCGCCACGCGCTCGTCGCCCATGCCCGAACCCTTGGCCAGATAGAGCGAAATCCGCCCTTGCGAGGGCTTCGGAACGCCCTCGACCAGCGCCCAGTAAATTTTTCGCGCCTGCCGCGAGCGAAAGGCCTCGCCCAGCTCGGCGGCGGCGCGGCGGTTCTTGGCGACCAGCAGCACGCCCGACGTGTCGCGGTCGAGCCGATGCACCAGCACCGGACGGCGGTCGCCCTCGGCCAGCGACGCCAACATTCCGTCGATATGCCGGGTCGTGCCCGAGCCGCCCTGCACGGCTAGGCCGTAAGGCTTGTTGAGCACCATCACGTCCTTGTCCTCGAACAAGGTCATTTGGGCGATGTCGCGGGCGTCGTCCGGATTGACGCGCGCGGGCCGCGGAGCCTCTTGGGCGGCGAGGTTTAGCGGCGGAATGCGAATGGTCTGGCCCTGCTCCAGCCGTGTCGAGGTCTCGACCTTCTTGCCGTCGACGCGAACCTCGCCCTTGCGGCAAATTTTGGCGAGATGCGACAGCGTAAGCGCGGGAAAGCGCCGCTTGAACCAGCGGTCGAGCCGCATGCCGGCCTCGTCCTCGGTGACGAGCGCCGCCGAAACGCCGGTCCTTTGCGCGGTCTCGCTCATGACGGAGACCTCACGAAACCGGGTTTGCGAGCGAGCGAGCGCGCCGCCAAGGCGGGCGCCGGAAAAATCTGGAGCAATGAGCGCATGGACGCTTGTAACAAAGACGCGGGCCCGCGTCATCAGCCGAGAAAGCGCGCCTCTATTCGCCCTGCTTGTCGGTCAAGGTCCGCAGAAAGGCTGCCAGCGCGTCGATGTCGTGCTCCGAAAGGCGCGGCCGCTGGCCGAGTCGCCGGTCGTAGGGGACTTCCTTCACATTAACATTGTCGTGGTGTTTTTCCGGCAGATCGTTGAACTTGGCTACGCTTCCATCCGCGCCTTTGGGATACCAGCGCTCGGGATTGGTGTCCCGAGTGGCGTAAAAGGCCACGGCGTCGCGCAAACTGGCCAAGGCGCCGTTGTGCAGATAAGGCGCCGTCAGCTCGATGTTGCGCAAGGTCGGAACCTTGAAGGCGCCGCAGACGCTCTCGACGTCGAAACCCTTGGGCGCCAAATCCGCCAGCCCCTCGCGCCGGCACAGACCCAGATCGAAGTAGTCGGCCTTGGCGTTGGCGGGGATCGCCGCGTTTCGCGGCGCGCCGAGCGTGTCGTAAGTAAAATCGGTGAACAGCCAGTCCTTGGGATCGCGCGAGCGCGGCTTGCCGACATGACAGGCGAGGCAATTGCCCTTCTTCGGATCCTTGAACAGCGCGAAGCCCTTGGCCTCCAGCGGCGAAAACCGCGCTTTCCCAAGCAAAACCGCGTCGAAGGTCGAGGCGAAGGGATGGAAGAGTTCCGTTCCCTCATAGGCCGCGATGGCCTGCATGAGCTTGCCGAAGGCGGCGTCGGATTCGGCGAAAACATCCTTGCCGAACACCGCGCGCGCGAGATCGGCGTAAGCGCCCTCGCGCACCTTGGCGACGACGGCCGCCTTGGAGGGATTGTTCATCTCGACCGGATTGAGCAAGGGCCCGCTGGCCTGCGCCGCGAGGTCGAGCGACCGCCCGTCGCGGAACTGGCCGCCCACCGGCTCTTTTTCGACCTTGCCGGTTTCCTCGTCCTTCTTGTCCATGAAGGAGAATGGCGGGCTGAAAGAGGCATAGGCGAGCGAGGGCGGCTTGCGCAGGCCGAATGAGCCCGCGGGCGCGCCGCGCGCCACGCCGGGAATCGTCGATCCATTCACGCCCGAAAACGCCTTGGCGGGATCGTGGCACGAGGCGCAAGAGACGCCGCGCGGCTCCGACAGGGACGTGTCGACGAAAAGCCGGGCGCCCAGCTGCTCCAGCGGCGTGAGCGGGGGGCGCGTCTCCGAGCCCCGCGCGGCGGCGGACAAAAGCAGCGCGAGGACGCAGGCTCCCGCGGCGTGATGAGCGGAGCGCCGCGCGAGGCGAACAAAGGACGGCACGAAAATCATCAACGCCTCAATCCGACGATGGCGGGCCAAGCAGACCGAACCTATAGGAAAGCTGGCGCATCCGCGTCAAATTCAATGATTTGGAGGATTTCCAGAGAGGCTGCGGGCGGGGGCGCGCAAACCGACGCGCGCAAAAGATGCGGCGCGAGAACGAAGAAAGAACTTGGCGAACGGAACAAAACATGCACAATGACGGTCGCGCGGTATTTCCAATTAAACCCGCGCGCCGCCGTTGCGCCGGCCGGTTAACCCGTGTCAGAAGGAATTTCGCTGTGAGCCAAGCCAATCTCCGCCTCGTGGAAGGATCGTCCGTGGACAAAACCAAGGCGCTCGACGCCGCCCTGTCGCAGATCGAACGCGCCTTCGGCAAGGGCTCGATCATGCGGCTCGGCAAGAACCAGAAAGCCGTGGAGATCGAGACCGTTTCGACCGGCTCGCTCGGGCTCGACATAGCGCTGGGGGTCGGCGGCCTGCCGCGCGGAAGAGTCGTCGAGATTTACGGCCCGGAATCCTCCGGCAAGACCACGCTGACGCTGCATGTCATCGCCGAGGCCCAGAAAGCCGGCGGCGTCTGCGCCTTCGTCGACGCCGAACACGCGCTCGACCCCATTTACGCCCGCAAGCTCGGCGTGCAGCTCGACGATCTGCTGATTTCGCAGCCGGACACCGGCGAGCAGGCGCTGGAGATCACCGACACGCTGGTGCGCTCGGGCGCGATCGACGTTCTGGTGATCGATTCGGTGGCCGCGCTGACGCCGCGCGCCGAAATCGAGGGCGAAATGGGCGATGTGCAACCCGGCCTGCAAGCGCGGCTGATGAGCCAGGCGCTGCGCAAGCTGACCGCCTCGATCTCCCGCTCCAACACGCTGGTCATCTTTATCAACCAGATCCGCATGAAGATCGGCGTGATGTACGGCTCGCCGGAAACGACGACGGGCGGCAACGCGCTCAAATTCTACGCCTCCGTGCGCCTCGACATCCGCCGGATCGGCGCGATCAAGGACCGCGAGGAGGTGACCGGCAACCAGACCCGCGTAAAGGTCGTCAAAAACAAGGTCGCGCCGCCGTTCAAGCAGGTCGAATTCGACATCATGTACGGCGAAGGCATTTCCAAGCTCGGCGAATTGGTCGATCTGGGCGTCAAGGCCGGCGTCGTGGAAAAATCCGGCTCCTGGTTCTCCTACGACAGCCAGAGGCTCGGCCAGGGGCGCGAAAACGCCAAAAGCTACCTGAGGGCGAACCCCGAGGCGGCGGCTCGCATCGAACAGGCGATCCGCGAGAACGCCGGGATCATCGCCGAGCGGATTCTCGACGCCGCCGGCGACGACGAAGGCGCGGAGAACGAGACCTAGAAGGGCCGGCGCGCCGCGATAGGAATCGCATCCTGCCGCATTTTGGCGCGGCCTCGGGGCCGCGCCAGCAGATAACTAACGCCTGACAATATTCTTCCCCGAGTGCGGCGCGCGAGGGCGTCGGATAGGACGCCGCCCCGAGTCCGGCCTTTCCCATTGCCCAAACCTCGCCTAACTGGCATATCGCAAGGAGATAGCGACGGACGGCGCGCGACGGCGCCGTCCGAAGCGAGAACCGCGACGATACAAGCGTCAAGAGCGACAGCGAGCCAACAAGACCATGAGCGGCGTCAATCAAATCCGTACGGCATTTCTCGACTATTTCGCGCGCCATGATCATGAGCTCGTCCCTTCGTCGTCGCTCGTCCCGCATAATGATCCGACGTTGATGTTCACCAACGCGGGCATGGTGCAGTTCAAGAACGCCTTCACCGGCGTCGAGAAACGCCGCCGCACGCGCGCGGCCTCCGCGCAAAAATGCGTGCGCGCCGGCGGCAANNACGTTTTTCGAGATGCTCGGCAATTTTTCCTTTGGCGACTATTTCAAGGAAGACGCCATCGAACTCGCGTGGAATCTGATCACCCGCGAATTCCAGCTGCCGATCGACCGTCTGCTTGTCACCGTCTATCACGACGATGACGCGGCCTTCGATTTATGGAAGAAAATCGCCGGCTTTCCCGATTCGCGCATCATCCGCATCAACAATTCCGACAATTTCTGGAGCATGGGCGAGCTTGGTCCCTGCGGTCCCTGCTCCGAGATCTTCTACGACCAGGGCGACGCGCTCGCGGGCGGACCGCCCGGCAGCCCGGATCAGGACGGCGACCGTTTTCTGGAGTTCTGGAATCTCGTCTTCATGCAATATGAGCAGGTCGCCCCGGGCGAGCGCGTTCCACTGCCGCGCCCGTCGATCGACACCGGAATGGGTCTGGAGCGCATAGCGGCGCTGCTGCAGGGGGTCGCGTCCAATTATGAGACCGACCTGTTTCGCGCCCTGACCGGCGCCGTCGCCGACCTGACCAATGTGAGCTCCGGCGGCCCCCAGGCTGCCAGCCACCGCGTCATCGCCGATCACCTGCGCGCCTGCTCCTTCCTGATCGCAGACGGCGTGACGCCCTCCAACGAGGGGCGGGGCTACGTCCTGCGCCGAATCATGCGCCGCGCGATGCGCCACGCGCAATTGCTGGGCGCCGCCGATCCCTTGATGTGGCGTCTCGTTCCGACATTGGTGGCGCAAATGGGCTCCGCCTATCCGGAATTGCAGCGCGCCGAAGCCTTGATCGGCGACACGCTGCTGACCGAGGAAACGCGCTTTCGCGTCACGCTGGCGCGCGGCCTCGCGATCCTCGACGAGGAAACCTTGGGTCTTTCCGCCGGCGCCCGGCTTTCGGGCGAGACGGCCTTCAGGCTTTACGACACTTTTGGCTTCCCGCTCGATCTGACCGAGGACGCATTGCGCCCGCGCGGGATTGGCGTCGACAAGGAGGCTTTCGAAAGCGCGATGGAGCGCCAGCGCGCCGAGGCCCGCAAGGCCTGGGCCGGTAGCGGCGAGACGGCGACCGAAGCGGTTTGGTATGCGCTCAAGGAGCGCGTCGGCGCGACCGAGTTTCTCGGCTACGACTCCGAAAGGAGCGAGGGCGTCGTGACCGCCTTGATCCGCGACGGCGCGCAAACGGACTGGTTGCGTGCGGGCGAGCGTGGCGCGTTGCTCGTCAATCAAACGCCGTTTTACGGCGAGTCCGGCGGACAAGTCGGCGACATCGGCGAATTGCGCGCGAAGGGCGCGCGTTTTCGCGTCGAGGCCACGCAAAAGAAACTCGGCGACATCATCGTGCATGAAGGCGTGGTCGAGGAAGGCGAAATTGCGCTCGGGCAAACGCTGGAGCTCGCCGTCGATCACGCGCGTCGGCTGGCCACGCGCGCCAATCATTCGGCGACGCATATTCTGCACGAGGCGCTGCGCCAGGTGGTCGGCGACCATGTTCAGCAGAAGGGCTCCCTGGTCACGCCGGATCGCCTGCGGTTCGATTTCACGCATCCCAAGCCGATGACCGAGGAAGAACTGGCCGAGGTCGAGCGTCTCGGCAATGAAATCGTGCAGGGCAACGCGCCGGTCGAGACGCGCCTGATGGCGCAGGAAGAGGCGATCGCCACCGGCGCCCGCGCGCTGTTCGGGGAGAAATATGGCGATGAAGTGCGCGTCGTCTCGATGGGGCGCGCCGCGACGCCCGGGGCGCGCGCTTTTTCGGTCGAACTGTGCGGCGGCACGCATGTCAGTCGAACCGGAGACATCGGACTCATCAGCATTGTTTCGGAAAGCGCGGTGGCCTCCGGCGTTCGCCGCATCGAGGCGCGCACGGCGGAGGGCGCGCGCGCCCAACTCGTCGCCCAATCCAAGGTCTCGCGCGAAATGGCGGCGCTGCTGCGCGCGCCGCTAGAGGAAGCACCCGCCAGGCTCGCGACACTCATCGAAGAGAACAAGCGGCGGGATCGGGAACTCGCCGACGCCAAGCGCAAACTTGCCATGGGTGGCGGCGGTGACGCGAGCCAACCGATCATCGACGTGGGCGGGGTGAAGCTATTCTCTCGCGCCGTCAGCGGCATGGAGGCAAAGGATTTGAAGAGCGTCGTTGACGAGGAAAAAAAGAAGATCGGCTCCGGCGTCGTCGCCATCGCTAACACATCCCCAACGGGCAACGTGAGCGTCGTGGTTGGCGTCACCGACGACCTTACGGCCAAATTCAACGCCGTCGATTTCGTGCGCATCGCCAGCGAAAGATTGGGCGGCAAGGGTGGCGGCGGACGGCCGGACCTCGCGCAGGCCGGTGGTCCAGACGCGCAAGCGATCGACGCCGCTTTGGCGGCGATCCAGGAGGCGCTACGCGCAAAGGCCGCTCAATGATCGGTGGGGAAAGGTGCGACAAAAGAGCGCCTGATCGAGAATCCTGACCGCGCGCCCCGCGGGCGTCGTCATTATTGGCTATAATTAAAACTTGTCGCGGGGGTGGCGAGCGGGTCGCCGCGAAGTTGAAGGAGGGGCAATTGTATCACAAAATTCTCACGCCGATCGACTTGAGCGAGTCCGCCATGACGCAAAAAGGGATCGCCGCGGCCATCGAGATCGCGAAGATCGCCAAGGCGCGGATCAGGCTCATATATGTGCAATCTCTGATGCCGCTGGCGTTCATGGAATATGCGCCGGCGGACTTCGATGAACGGGTGCGCGAGAGCACGGAGGGCGAACTCGCGAAGGCGGCGGAGCAAATCGACTACCCGAAGGAACTAGTGTCGACGGCGCTGCGTTTCGGCGCGGTTTATCCGGAGGTTCTCACGGAAGCCGAGACTTGGGGGGCGGATTTGATTGTCCTGGGGTCGCACCGGCCGAGCATGTCGACCTATCTGCTCGGCTCCAACGCCAAGACCATCGTGCGTCACGCCAAATGCTCGGTCCTCGTGGCGCGCGATTAAAGCCGCGCGCCTCCGCGCCGATCACAAAATTCGCGCCATTTCTTCGAAGGCGAGCCGCGGACCACGCGGGTAAAGCTTGGCGGGTTCGCCATAGCCAATGTTGAGCAGAAAATTCGACTTCACGCCGCCGCCCGGAAAGAACTCGGCGTCCACGGCGGCTTTGTCGAACCCGCTCATCGGGCCCGTGTCGAGACCAAGCGCCCGAAGGGCGAGGATGAGATAAGCGGCTTGCAACGTGGCGTTGCGGAACGCCGTTTCCTCGATCAACGGCGGATTGCCGACGAACCAAGAGCGCGCATCGGCCGCCGGAAAGAGACGCGGCAAATTTTCGTGGAAGGCGAGATCATAGGCGAGTATCGCGGTCGCCGGCGCCGCCATTGTCTTTTCGAGATTGCCGGGCGCGAGCGCGGGCGCCAGCCGCGCCTTGGCCTCCGGTGAACGCACGAAAACGATGCGCAGCG
Source organism: Methylocystaceae bacterium (assembly GCA_003152255.1). Next base: position 15,575 of record PLZT01000319.1, read on the forward strand.
GCGAGCAATTGGCGCTCGTCGGCCCCCATTTGGCAATCTCCACCGCTTCACGCAGCAGCGAGTCGGGAACGTCCCTGTCGCGCCAGCCGTTGTGTGTGCGCGCCTCGGTAAAGAGCTGGGCCAGCGCTTCCCTCGGCAGCGGATTGTTCGCGCTCATGGCCTCCCCTCGAAGCGGCCTTGAGTCATTCCGGTTCAGATTGAACCAAACGACCCAAGGTTAGTTTGTTTTGTCGTGCTTTCCTAGGCAAAACCGGCCTCCACTTTTGCCGAAAGCACTTTAAATATCGCGTCCTTCGACGTCGAGGCGCAGGCGCTCCTCGATTTTTTGCAAGGCTTCCTGTTTCGGGTCGAGCGCCAGCGCGCGTCTGTAAGCGTCGAGCGCGGCCTTTTTGTCGCCGGCTTCCTCGAATAGCGCGCCGAGCAGGGCTAGCGCGTCGAAGCGCCTCGGCTCAAGCCGCAGCGCGGCTTCGAGATCCTCGCGCGCTCCGGCTCCGTCGCCGCGCGCGGCCTTGGCGCGGGCGCGGCGCACAAACCCTTCGGACCAGCGAGGGTCGAGCGCGATCACGTGATCGAGCAGGGCTTGCGCCGCAAGTTGCGCGCCGCCAAGCTCGGCCGCCATTGCTCGGTCGGTCAGCAGAGCGACGGTCTCGGAAGGGGCGTTGGCGAAGAGGCCCCGGACTTTGGCGCCAATGGCCAACGCCTCCGGCTCGTCGGCGGCATTTTTGAGCCGTGCAAGCAAATCCTCCAGGGCCGCCGCGCGTGCTTGCTCGGGCGACTTTGGCGCCGGCGGCGGAGCGGGCTTGGGGGCGACCGGCGCGGTCTCGTCATCGTCCCCGCTAAACCGCTGGGCGCCGCGCGGTTGGAACACCTTCGCGCCGGGCGGCATCGGAATACGGCCGACGCCGGGAATCTCGATGTAATTCTCGCCGCCGTTCTCCCGCGAAATAATGGGCGGATCCTGGTCCGACGCAGCCGCGACCGGCCCGCAAAACGTTGATATCGCGGCGACCGCGAAGACCATCCTTAGCGAAACCTTGTGCATGGCTCGAAGTGTAGCTCCTGATCGCGCGTCCTTGCAACCCGGGGCGACAAAATTACGCGCCGCAAACGGGATGATCGCATTTGCGCGCATTCGCGATAATCCCTTGCAGCGCGGTCTTGCCCGGCCAGCCCAGAAGCCCGACGCCGGCGATGGCGAAGGACGGAGTCATTTCCATTCCGAGGCTGGCCGCGAGCTTCGCCTGCCGCGTCAATACGGCCGTCACCGCGGGGCTGTCGCCGCTTTCCTCGACTTTTTTCGGATCGAGACCCATGTCGCGCACGACGGCCAGCGCCGAGGCGCCGTCGCCCTGCCCGCGTCTTCCGAACATTCTGGCGTGAAACTCACTGGCGACGCGCGGCCCATGCAGCCGCAACACCGCCTGTTGCACCTTGGCCGCCTGCACCGAGCCGATCGACAAAATGGCGTTGTTGATCAGGCCGAGGCGAAGATTTTTGTCATCGCCGAGAATCTCGTCCAAGTCGCGCGCCGCCTTGCGGCAGAAGCCGCAATTATAGTCGAAAAACTCATAGAGAACGACATCGCCCGCCCGAGCCCCACTCCAGACGATGCCGGGCAGCGTCGCGGGATCGAGTTCGGCGGGGATGCGGAAATTTCTTATCGCCGCGCCGTCGTCGCCTCGCAGCGAATATTCCTGCTCCTCCTGCCCGCGCGCCGCGCCCGCGATCAAGGGCAAGGCGCCGATCAGCGACAGCGCCTGTCTTCTGGTCCGCACGCGCTTCTCCGCCTATTTCTCTTCGCTGTGTTCCTCGAGCTCGAGCCACATCGCGTTGAGAATCGCGAAGGCGCAAGCGAGGCCCAGCCCCAAAATCCAGGAAAAATACCACATCGACGCGTTCCTTCGGTTCAGTAATGATAGTCCTCGCCGCGCTCGATCCCGGCCTCGGTGACCGGGCCGCGCAAAATATAGAACACCCAGCTTGTGTAAGCGAGCACGATCGGGAGAAAGAACAGGGTCGCGACAAGCATGAGCGACAGGGTCATCGGGCTGGACGAAGCGTCCCAAACCGTCAGGCTGTGGTCGGGATGGCTCGACGACGGCAGCAGGAACGGGAACAGGCTGAAGCCCGCGGTCGCGATCACCCCGGCGACCGCCGCGCTGCTCGAAATGAGCGCAAGTCTCGCCGCGCCCGTGGCGAGCGCGATGGCCGCTCCAAGGG
>PLZT01000319.1:17836-23649 GCA_003152255.1 Methylocystaceae bacterium
CTCGCGCCCTGCATCGTCAGCATAGCGATGCTCACGGCGCCGCACAGCAAGGCGAAGGGATTGAGAAGACCGAGGAGGTCGCCCTCATATTCGAGTTGCAAACCATTATCGAAATGGAACGGGGTTCCCAGCAAAAGATTGCCAAAGGCGACGCCGAACACCAGGGATGGGACGAGTCCGGAAACGAAAAACACGATGTCCCAGCCTCTCCGCCACGCCGAAGAGTCGATCTTGCCGCGAAAGGTCAGCGCGACCGGACGCAAGATCAGGCCGAGGAGAACCAGCATCATCGCGAGATAAAAGCCCGAGAAAGACGCCGCGTAGAGCAGCGGCCAGGCGGCGAAAATCGCGCCGCCGCCAAGAATGAACCAGACCTGATTGCCTTCCCAGACAGGCCCGATCACGTTGAGCAGCACGCGGCGCTGGGTTTCCGACCGGGGAAGGAAGGGATACAGCATGGCGACGCCAAGATCGAAGCCGTCCATGATGGCGAAGCCGATGAGCAGCACGCCAAGCAACGCCCACCAAATGATGCGCAGGGTTCCATAGTCGAACAACATGGCGATGCTTCCTTCAGTTGGCCGCCGCCTGGACGGGCTGCTTGATCGAACCATCATGCTCGGCGCTCGGCCCGATACGGACATATTTGACGATCAGCACGAGATCGATGACCGCCAACACGGTGTAGAACAGCACGAAGCCCAACAGGCTAAACACCACATTGCTCGCCGGGACTTTCGACACGCCGAGGAACGTCGGCAACACGCCGTCGATAATCCAGGGCTGGCGGCCATATTCCGCGACGATCCAGCCAAGCTCCGCCGCGACCCACGGCAGCGGCAGGCTATACATCGCCAGTTTGCGGAACCACGGCTGTATCTGGCCGCGCCTGCTCACCAGATAGAAATAAGCGCCAAACAGGGCGATAAAGTAGAACCCCAGCGCCACCATGATCCGGAAGGACCAAAACAGCACGGGAACATCGGGGATTGTCGACAGCGCGGCTTCGTGAATTTGCGCGTCTGTCGCGTTTTCAATGTCGGGCCGGATGCGTTTCAGAAGGAACGCGTAGCCCAGGTCGCCTATCGACGCTTCGAGCTCGGCGGGAACTTCGGCGGTGGGCCCTCCGCCTTCCTTCTCAAGCCAGGCGTAAACGGGCAGACCGTCGCGTATCCGCTTTTCGGCGTTCGCCACCAGAGGCTTGATGCCTTCGACCGGCGTGTCGATCGAGCGCGTGGCGATCAGTCCGAGCACCCAGGGAATTTTCACGCCATATTTCGTCGTCTCGTTAGCGACATCCGGCAGGCCGAACAGCGTGAACGAGGCGGGCGCCGGCTCAGTCTCCCACATGGCCTCGATCGCGGCGATTTTCATCTTCTGGTTTAGGCCAGTGGTGTAGCCGCTCTCGTCGCCAAGCACCACGACCGAGAGCGCGGAGGCCAGTCCAAAACTCGCCGCGACGGTGACGGATCGCCGCGCGACGCCCACATGGCGCCCGCGCAGCATGTAATAGGCGCCGATGGACATCACGAACATCGCGCCCGTCACATAGCCGGCGCTCACCGTATGGACGAATTTCGACTGCGCGACCGGATTGAACAGAACCTCGGAGAAAGAGGTGAGCTCCATGCGCATCGTTTGCGGATTGAAACGCGCGCCGACTGGATTGAGCATCCAGCTATTGGCCACGAGAATCCACAGCGCCGAGAAATTGCTCCCCAGAGCGACCAGCCAAGTCACGACGAGATGTTGAACCTTGCTCAGCCTCTTCCAGCCGAAGAAGAATAGGCCGACGAAGGTCGCCTCCAAAAAGAAGGCCATCAACCCTTCGATCGCCAGCGGAACGCCAAAAATATCGCCGACATAATAGGAATAATGCGCCCAGTTCGTGCCGAACTGGAACTCCATGGTCACGCCGGTGGCGACGCCCATCGCGAAATTGATGCCGAACAACGTTCCCCAAAATTTCGTCGCGTCGCGCCAGACCACGCGGCCCGTCATCACATAGACGCTCTCCATGATGGCGAGCAGCAGCGAAAGGCCAAGCGTGAGCGGCACGAACAAAAAGTGATAAAGCGCCGTCAATGCGAACTGAAGTCGCGATAAAGTCGCCACATCGATATCGAGCATCGCCTTCTCCTTTCGGCTATCAGTGTCTCGATTCCCCGCGACTATCCGTAAGGAAGCCGGCCATCTCCGACGGCGTCACGACTGGCGCCCGAGAACCACTGAAAAACAGCAAATAAATGAGGCTAAGCGCCACGGCCTTGAAGGCGAGCGCCGCCCCGATCTCCCGCGATAGCGACCTTTTGATCACGCGCCCGCCTCTTCGCCTTCCACGGTCCACTATAGCGCGCGAAGCCGATTGCGACAGGCTCCGCGAATCGATCCTAGTCCATTCTTCACCCAAATCTCGACGATGCAAAGCGCTTCGTCACTCGAACGCCGTTTGACTGGAAGTGACCATTCGCGCGAAAGCGGCGCTCGGAAGATAGCAAAGCGGATTGCTCGCGACGGGAGCCTCGCGGCAATGGATGTGGCTGGTCGTCCACAGGTAACCGGCGGACTTCATACATCCGACGATGTGCTTGAAGATCACCCGTTCCGAATCGTCGCGCCGCTCGTTTGGGTGCGCGCCTTCGCCCTCCAACTCGCACAGCGAAGTCCGCACCTGTTGAGCCTTGAAGAACGACGTGCTGGAGCCGGTGACCGCGATTTCTCCGCCCGCTACCATCAATAATCCTCCAACCAGCATGACCATCGCTTGAAACCAATCCTTGCAGAACTTTATGTCGATGAAATAAAGACCGCCAGCCGCCGCCAAAATGCTGCCGATGAACACCAAGACGAGAATCATGGCCTTCTCCATCCGCCGTCCGTTCGATGCGGTCTCGGACGCCGCGCCCGGCGATTCGATGCGGTGAGACCGGTCCATCGCAGGTTCCGCTTCTCGTCTCGATGCGCTTCGCATGTGTGAAAAACGAAGCTCGATCCGCGATTGACCGCTCTTTCATGCGCCGTCGTTGAAATTTCGTCCGCGACCTAGTCTCGCTTGCCGTCGATAAGGGCCTTGAGAGCATTCGTATTGATCACGTCGATAGCGCCGCCGCTGCGACGGAAGCTCGTCAATCCAACTCAAAATCATCGGCTGCTCCGAAATCATGGCGGGCTCTGAACGAGCGGGCGAGAATTATCTTCCGTCCGGCGCGTCGAGATGGCGATTGGCCGAGACTTTGAGAAAGCGTTCCGCCCGCTCGGCCTTGGGAGCTAGTCGCTGTAAATTGATACTTTCTAATTAATATATATCGTATATATGTGTCAAGGCCGCTCCACGGGAGAGTCGAAGGCAATGCGTTTTTCCCTTCAATTGCGTGTCCGCGTCGCTGTTTTCGCGGCGTTGAGCGCCGTTGCCCCAAGCCGATCATCGCCGCGGCGGCCGTGAGAAAGATCGGTTTGAAGCGCATGGCGCCGGTTTCGACCAAGGCGGCGCGCGGCGATGATCGGCTCGGCGTTTATTCTCGCCGATCCTATCTTTCCAGGGCTGGCGATCTCGCTGGTGTTTGGCCTCGCCTCTTCCACGGCGCTGACCCTGCTGGTGATTCCGGCGATTTACGTCGTGCCGCGCGACGACGAGGCGACGCCTAAGGCGCAAAACAAGGAGGTGAAGACATGGTTCAAGATTGGCCGGAACTGACGAAGGCGCTCACGGCGGACGTGCGTCAGCTTCGCGCTGGCGCGCCGGATGTGATGAAGGCTTTCGGCGCGATGGCGATGGCGGCCGGCGCGGCCAAAGCGCTCGACGCCAAAACCAAGGAGCTGATCGCGCTCGCCATCGGCGTTTCGACGCGCTGCGACGATTGCATCGCCTTTCACGCCAAGGCCGCCGTCGATCATGGCGCGACGCGCGACGAGGTGATGGAGACGCTGGGCATGGCGATCTACATGGGCGCCGGCCCTTCCGCGATGTATGCGAGCCATGGGCTCGCGGCGTTCAATCAGTTTTCCGCCGCGAAGGCGGGCTGAGATCGAAACCCCTAAAGGAGCGAAAAATGTCCTTGAGCAGCCTTCTATCCCGCTTGAGCGGCGGCGGCGTCCCGACCATCGATCACGACGCCTTCGCGCAAGCGGTCGCCTCGAAATCCAGCGCCATCGTCGACGTGCGCGAGCCGCATGAATATGCGGGCGGGCACATTCCCGGCGCGATCAATCTTCCGCTCTCGCGCTTTTCGCCCGGGCAGTTGCCGAGCGGCAAGCCGATCGTGCTGGTGTGCCAAGCGGGCGGCCGCTCCGCCAAGGCTTTGCAACAGGCGCTCGGCGCGGGCCGCAAAGACATTTGCCACTATGCTCCCGGCACGGGCGGGTGGAGAAGTCGCGGCGGCGCCGTTGTCGGTTAAGTCGATCCGCGTTCGAGCGGCGCGCCGGGAATGAGCGCGCTCGCCTTGCTCGCCGGCGTGGCGATCGGCCTCGTGCAGGGGTTGATCGGCGGCGGCGGCTCCGTTCTCGGCGTGCCCGCGCTGATTTATGTGGTCGGCGTCGGCGACCCGCATGTCGCCATTGGCACGAGCGCGTTGGCCGTGGCGATTTCCGCGCTCGCGAGTCTGCTGGCCTATGTGCGCTCCGGACACGTCAAATGGCGTTGCGGCCTGGCGTTCACATTGGCCGGCGTTCTCGGCGCGGCGGCGGGGTCGTCGCTCGGCAAGAGTTTTCCGGGCGAAAGATTGGTCAGCCTGTTCGGCGTTCTGATGATCGCCGTCGCGCTGGCGATGGCGATAGGCCGTCCAATCGGCGGCAATGCGAGCGTGCGGCTCGACGCGAAATCCGCCGCGCGGCTGGCGCCATGGCTGCTGCTTTACGGCGCCGGCGTCGGTTTCATGTCGGGCTTTTTTGGCATAGGCGGCGGCTTTCTGGCGGTTCCCGGCCTGCTGATGGCGACGGACATGCCGCTAGTCTTCGCGATCGGCACGTCGCTGATTTCGGTCGCCGCGTTCGGCATGGCGACGGCGCTCAATTACGCGGTCTCGGGACTCGTCGACTGGGGCGTGGCCGCGCTTTTTTTATCGGGCGGCGTCGTCGGCGGAATGGCGGGAACGCGGTTCGCCCGCGCCCTCTCCTCGCGGCGCCACGCCCTGTCTCAAATTTTCGCGGTCATCGTCGCCTTGGTCGGCGCCTTTTTGGTCTTCGAAGCGAAAAATTAGCTGGAGACGCCATCACTCCGCGGCCGTGACGGCAATAGAGCGCTTGCGGCAAAAGTGGACACCGGTTTTGCGTCGGAAAGCACGACAAAACAAAAGCATCTAGAGTCTTTGCGGTTCAGGCTAAACCGGAACGACTCTAGTCTCGGCGACCCGTTCGTGATGGGGCGCGAAGCGCCCGGCAAGTTCCATGAATGGCCGCTCAATGCGACGGTAGCAGATGTCGGCGATGATAAAGGCCAGTCCCGCGGCGAGCAGGGCGAGGCTCAGCGTCGAGAGGTCGTCGACCTTGGGCTTTTGTATTCGGCCAGAGGCCAAAAAGATCAAACCGAGCATCGGAAAATGCACGAGATATAGCGAGTAGCAGCGCTCGCCGCACCAGGCGAACGAGCGCATCACCGCTCCCGCTTGGCGAGGTTCAGCCTTGTGGTTCACGACGCCGAACGTCACCAACGCCATGGCTAGATCGACCCAAGTCGGGCCAAAAACACTGTCGTTCCGCCCTCCCGGCAGCAGATAGGGAGCAAATAGCACGACGATGAGGAAGAGGGCGCTCCCGGCGCCGATCGCCAAACGCGGATCGAAGCGTTTCGCCAGGCTAGACCGTATGTTCGCCGTATG
>PLZT01000245.1 GCA_003152255.1 Methylocystaceae bacterium
GCCTGACCCATGCCCTTGATGGGCTCCGCGCGCGTTTCGACAAAGATTAGGGATTGGGGTTCTGACGCCAGGCGCCTTACTGGAAAGGATCAGGCAATGAGCAAAGCGACATATCCAATCGAAGCCTCCGCCCGACACCCGGTCGATCAAGCAACAAATTGAATGAATCAAATGCTGAAAGATCGTCTTCGTCAGGCGCTCATCGAGCGCGCCACGCTCGGAAGCCCGACGACATATAAAGCGCTCGCTGACCGCGTTGGCCTTGTGCCGCCGCAGACAATTCATCGCATCTGTGAGGCGCTCGAAATCCTCATGGAGGAGGATGTAGCCGCCGGGCGGCCGATGTTGACCGCGCTCTGCGTTAGCAAGACCGGGGCAAATATGCCCGCTCAGGGTTTCTTTTTGAAGGCTCGCCTACTCGGGGTCTTTTCTGGCGTCCCTGGTGGCTCCGATGCCGAGATGTTTCATCGGGAAGAACTTAGGCGCGCGCTATCATTTTATGGCGCGCCGACCCATTAAACCATAAGCGGCGGCGAGAGCTTGTTATCCGCCGTCCGACAATCCGTCCGCCAATACGGCTGATTGTGAATCTGACTGCAGCAAGTCGGTTATGTCCGCACGATCATTGGGGCGCTCGACATGGCGCGCGAGCAGGCCTTGGATAACTTCGGCGAACTCCGGGTCTATTTGCATTTCAGCGAGAACAGCGCCGCCGACGATGATTTTTCGGCGCGTGTCGCGTTTCCATTTTTTATTTGTGGCTTTGTGTTCGAGCGTGTTGAGCCGCCGTTCGATTTTTTCCCGCTGCTCTTTGAGCTTTTCGATCCGCTCCCCGTAACTCTTTGGCATTGGCTGTCCGATCAAAAGGTGATGTTGGGTTACAATTCTACTTTAGCGCGCACTCCCTTCGCGAAGCCACAAAACAGTCCGGCGCCCTGTTTCCATAGCCGGCGGACTGAAGCGAACGCGGGGTTCACGAGAAAATTATTTGGCCGCAGGATAAAACGCGACCCGATCAATTACCGTCGCGGTCATCGCCTGTCGACCCACCGGCGTAGCGAGCTTTGAATTTGCCGGTCGCAAGGCGGGCTTCATGCCGCACAGCTAAATCCGCCGCGCCGTCACCCGGCCGCTTTTCGTTCGCGCGCCGCTTTCGCGGCTTTTCCTCGCAGCAGCGCCATCAGCACCGGCCCAAGCGAAAACTCCCCTGCCCTGGCTTTCGCGGTCAGAACCCGCAGATAGCCGCCGGCACTTTTGATCTCATCGCCCCGCTGCAGGATCGCGGCGATGACGATCGACGTGTCGTGTTCGCCCATGACCTCCAGGGCCCGCGCCCAGGCGTCCGGCGACACTCCGATGGCCCGCCGCACCGTCGCCGCCGTTGTCGCGAGATCGCGCCAATTCTCGATCCCACCCTTGGTGGCGTAATCGAGGATATCGGGACAGGCCTCCAGCACCATGCCGAGAGGATAGGTTTTGGGCGCCGGGGGTTTTGGATGATGGACGTCTGGCGACTTGAGCGCCGATGGAGAGGGCGAGCCTTGGTCGTTGGACGGCAACGGTTCGGCCCGGCCTTTTTGAAGGCTAGGTTCAAGATCGAAAGAGTTTGTAATTTGATTCTGTATGTGGCGCTCAGAATGGGACTCATTGCCGCTCTTTTTTTGGAGATTTACGTGATTTTCCAGAGCGTTCCGGATTTCGGCGTTTAATGCGGCAAGCTCACTCGCCAAAGCCCCCAAATCAACATGCGATAGATTGCGCACGAAGCGGCTCGATAGCGCCGCATAGCGCAGGTGCAGCCCCTGCCAGTCGCCGGGAACGCCCTCCTCCAGCCCGGTCGCGATCATCTTGACGATATCGCGGCGGAGCAGCGTGATGCGTTCGCGCAGCAGCCTGACGGCCTTGTTTTCGGCCCGCACTTCCTCGGCGAGGTTTTCTATTTCTTCCGCGCGCGCCACCAGCGGGGTTAGGTCAAAGCCGAAGGCACTTTCGATCTCGCCCCCCTGCCCTCTTCGGGCAAAACGTTTGCCATTGGGGGAATCGCGACGAATGATGAGCCCCGCATCGACGAGGCAAGCGAGATGGCGGCGCAGCGTCGCCGGCGCCATGCCATGGGCGCGGATCGACAGTTCCCGGTTGGATGGGAACACGACGATGCCGGCGCTCCCCTCCCCGTCGTCGGCGTCGGCGCGCCGATGGGCGACCGGCAGCGTCAATGCCGTCTCCTGATGGAACGACAACAACGCATGCAACACCGACAGCGCCCGGTCGGTGACGCCAAGCGGCGTTTTGGCCTCGGTCAGCGCCCGAAACAGTCGCCATTTATGGACGACGGTTTCTGAATTACCCGGTTTTCCCGCGAAATCTCTCGCGTTCGCCTGGTTCGCCACCATGGCGAGCGACAGCGATCGCCGCCCAAAGGGCGTCGTTGGTTGGGTTTGGGTCATGGATATGCCTGACTTCAGGCAACAGAAATCCGTCCGTCGAAACTGTGCCGACTCTTGACAGCGATTCCCGAAAGTGATTCTCTGTAGTCGCCAAACATACGAGAGAGGCTTTCGAGACGGGAACGTTTCGGGGGCCTTTTTCTTTTGCCTTCTAGTCCTCCGTTTGAATGTTCGATCGGACGCGGTTCACTCAGCCACACGACGCCGGAACGCCGCGTAGATCTCGGGTAATTGCTCGACGAGGTAGGTTCCGAAGGACGACGTCGATTTGTCGTCGATGGTTAACCTCACTCGATCTTTCTTTAGTTCGATCTGGGCGAGTGATCGCCCTTGCTCATCTCGAATGAACCGTTCAGGATTTGGACTCGGCCTTGGTGCCAGAGCGTGTACCACTCGAGCAAACCGCGCGTCGCTCGGCAATTCACCAAAGCCAGCCGAACCGACGAGTTTCTTCCAGTCGTCTGGCGACCGGCGAAACATGTCTGCGAAATGCTCCCAGCGAGGGCGGCCAACTTTCGGCGCCGGTCCGATCGCCAGGATCAACTCCTCCGGAACTGCCCTCGCAACGGCAATCATCGTAGAGAGGTTCCCCTTGTGAACTCCCAAGGCCGCCATCAATACGGATCGATCGAAACCCCGATCCTCAAGACGGGCGGCGAACATCGCACGTTCGATAAAAGACAAGTCCTCGCGCTCAAGATTCTCTTTGCCTTGCGCGGTAACAAGCTCTTGATCGGTCAATCGACGCACTATCGCCTTCACTGGGCGTCCAAGCCGTCGGCACGCTTCTAATCTCCGATGTCCATACGCGACTTGATACTGCCCATCGCGATCAGGAGACGGCCTCACCAATATCGGCACCTGTTGACCACTTTCGGCAATGCTGACTTCCAGATCACCGACATCAATAGTGGCGAATTCCGCGAGGCGATCACGAAGGAACGACGGAACAATCGACTGCGGATCGATCTCGACGACGACTTCCCCGGTCTCTATCCGCTCTCGTAACGCGTGAGCCTTTTCTGCCTCGTCAGACAAGTTTTGCAGAGAAAGGCCCATTGACTTCAGAGCCCCCGGTTTCACAGGGACTCTTGAAACATGAGGCTCAGGCACTGGTCGCTCGGCAATTGGAGCCAGCATCTCTTTGAGAGCATCCCTGCGTTTCATCATGACGCCCTCCCCCATGCTTCTCGTATCAACCCTTCGATCTCGCCATTGACGTTGTCTAACGATTCGATGGCGCGGTCATAGGTCACGCGCGTGAAATTCTCTCGCCCGACTTCGTACAAGGTTTGTTTTGTCAGTCCTGCGTCGGAAACCGCCGTCGACTTGAGGATCGAGTTTGTCAAAACGCGCTCGCCGAAAAGGCTGCGCATCAAGCCTACAATTTGTCCCTGTGGTCCATCGCTTGGCTCGTAACGCGTCACGACGTAACGGAAAAAATCATAGCCCGCGTCGCCGCCGGCCTGCTCAACGACCTCGAGCATTGCGGCTGTCATGTGCAAGAACTGGGACATCGAAGCGACGTCGAGCATCTGTGGATGGATCGTGACAAGCACGCTTCGCGCCGCGCAAAGAGCGGACAACGTCAAGAAGCTCAAGGATGGCGGACAATCTAGAACAACGACATCATAATTGGCCGCGACGGTCTCAAGCGCGGTGGCTATCCGCGAGAAAAACAGCTTGTGTGTGTTTCTGTGTCGATCCGCGAGAACTCTCGGCGTATCGTGCTCAAACTCCTGAAGCTCCAAATTACCCGGCACGATATCTAGCCCAGCAAAGTAAGTCTTGCGGATGATGTCCGATAAAGGGCGCTGCTTTTCGTCATACCTAATAGCGCCGTACAATGTTTGATTTTCCTCGACATCGAACTCGGGCTGCAATCCAAAAAGAGCGGATAGAGACGCTTGCGGATCGAGGTCAACGGCAAGCGTGCGGTATCCTCGAAGCGCGAGAAATTGCGCGAGATGAGCTGCCGTCGTCGTCTTGCCCGACCCCCCCTTGAAATTGGTCACAGCAATGACTTGAAGGTGGTCGTCTCCTTGTCGGCAGGGCAGATAACTCGGCTTTGTCTTCGCCAAATATCGCCGGATTTCGTGTATTTGATCCAGGGCGTACAATCGACGCCCTGCGGGCGTTTTTTCAGGATCTGGCCCCTCGCCCGCCAGCGACAAGTGACGGAGGTAGCCATCGCTGACGCCAATCAGCTTAGCGGCTTCCCCCGATGTAAATTTCCTTAGTTCTTTTTCCGCCGCCGGGGGGAATGCGCGGGTGCGCAATTGCTGAAGCTGCGCCCCCAGCAACTGAGCGTCAGCCTCGACAAGACGCGTCAATGAACGCACTTTCTTGCCGGTCCGGCTGCTTACGTCATTTTCAGCGACAGTCGCCATAAACGGTTAATCCCACATATTTTAGCGTTAGCCGTAAATTCTCTGAGTCTTCGCCGGGCGTCAAGGACTTTTGTGTTAACGAAAGGTTAATGGCGAGGTTCGTTCTCAGCTGAGAACTTTTCTACGCCGCCCGCCGAGTTCTCAGCTGAGAACCAGTTCTTGAGCATCCACGATCTGCCATAGGGCATTCCGATCGCAGACCAATCATTCCCACGGAACGGTGGGTTCATTTTTATGGATAGCTCCCTTCGCATCCTGGCCGGACGCGGTTGAGCAAACGAGCATGCCGCNNCCGACGATGACCACGAGACGCTTGCCGCGCGTGACGGCTGTGTAGACGAGATTGCGCGCCAGCATGGTGTAATGTTGGGTCGCGAGCGTGATGACGACAGCCGGATATTCCGAACCTTGCGACTTATGAATCGTCGTCGCATAGGCGGGAACCAGAGTGTCGAGTTCGCCAAAGGGATATTCGACCTCCCGCCCGTCGAAGCCGGCGACGAGGAGGCCTTCAACCTCGTCGATGCGCAATACGGTTCCAAGGTCGCCGTTGAAGACATCGCGATCGTAATCGTTCTCGGTCTGCATGATCTTGTCGCCGGGCGCGAAAATCGACCCGAATTTCTCGATCTTCGCGGGAGGATTGGGATTGAGGGCTTTTTGCAGATCGACGTTGAGCGACCGCGCGCCGAGCGCGCCGCGTTGCATCGGGCAGAGAACTTGAATGTCGCATATTGGGTCGAGGCCAAAACGGCGC
>PLZT01000375.1 GCA_003152255.1 Methylocystaceae bacterium
TCGCCAACGTTTGCGACAAGCCCCTCTATGGCGGGGCGTGACGTGCTTCTGGTTGACGCCGACGATCAAGCCCGGCTTAAACAGTTGCCGTCGCCAACATATTGAGATCATGAGCTAATCAACTAAGGATTGCGTCAAGTAGTGCCAATTCATGGTCCGTTCTACAACCTGCCAACGCAACAGATTCAAAAGACTCGCGAATTCAGGACTCGTTTTACGCGAACCCGCCAATGGCACCACAACGGACTCGCAAAAGTTGATACCTAAATAAAATCAATATGTTACTAGCGCCAACTGTTTAACTCGGGTCAAGGGTCCGCCGCCGACTTCACGGCGCTGCGAACGGAACAGGTCGGGAGCGCGGGCTATACCGTCGCCCGCTTGCGTGGACGCGAGGTCCGCACCGAGGTCGAGAAGATCGCTCCCAAGTTCGAAGATATCGTCATCGACGTTGGTGGTCGCGACAATGAAGGCTTGCGGGCGGCGCTCACGGTCGCCGACGCCGTGCTGATCCCATTACAGCCCTCCAGCTTCGACGTGTGGGCGTTGGATCGAATGATTGGCCTTGCTCGCGAGGCGAGGAGCGTCAATCCAGAGTTGCGGGTGCTGGCGGTGCTCAACGCCGCTGACGCTCAGGGGCACGACAATGCCGAGGCGCAAGAGGTGTTACGCGAGCTTCAAGAGATCGAGGCGCTGCCTTACCAGCTCGTGCGGCGGAAGGCGTATCGCAACGCCGCCGCCCAAGGGCGGGGGGTGCTGGACATGACGCCGAAAGACCCCAAGGCAATCGAGGAAATGACGGCGCTGGTGGGCGCTGTTTACAAGCTATCGAAGTGATATCGGAGCAGCATCGAATAGCTATCGCAAAGCGACCGGCTAGCAATCAGAACGATATCGACAGTTTCATCTCTGGCGCATCGCGACCGGCGCCGCCGAAAGAGCCGCCGCCGGTCGCCAAGAAGGAGAACCGGATGGCCGCGATCGTGCGTTTTCCGCCGGACATGCTGAAGCGGATCGACGCCGCCGCGAAGCAGCGGGGTATATCTCGCTCCGCTTGGATGCTTTCGGTCGCCAGTAAGGCGTTGGACACCGGAGAATGGTGACGCCACCGTGCTTGGTTCTTACCCAATTTCACCGCCAAGGGCTGGTGATTCTGGGCTCGTAGCGCGTGGAAATGATCGAGGTAGGCCTCGACGCACGATTTGCTCAAAATCGTACGCTAACAGGCCATGCGAATGACGATTGCCTTTGGCGGGCATTATGAAAGAGGGTTCTGCAAGGAAAATTCCCCCGAATCCTCATCGGGGCCAAACTCATGCGCAAACGAACGTTTGTGAAAGCACATGAAATATCTATGATTTTCGCTTAGCGTACGACGCTTTTATCAACGAAAGACAGCGACGGACGACTTGATGGAGATGCCACCCTCGCGAGTTCGACGCATTTGGCGACCCGTTGCAGTCTGAAGGACCTTTGGTAATTGCAGCGCTGGCGGCACGCGCGACCAGAGGGGTCTGACTTTTTCCTGTCCGTGCCGAGTGCGCCGCGTAGTCTGTCCTGTGACAACGCGCTGGGACCATCGGAAGCCGATCTCATGGAAATAGAGATCGGCATGCTCCGGACTGATGTGGTGGAAGACGCCCGCAATTGTGCGCCTAACCCTTGAATTGAAACCCTCGGCGGAATTGGCATGAATCGAGCCGCGAACATATTCTTGCTTCGAGTGTTGAACCGTATCATGCGCAGCGAACGCTTGGCCGACAGCGATGAACGCTTTCCATTCATCGCTCATGAGATGCGCTTCTGGTTCGACCTCCTTCTCGAGGACTCGTTCGGCCTCGCGTACCGAGAGATCGTCTACGACTGCTGCGCGCGCATCCCCCGCAGGTGCGCCGATAATAATGGCGCCAGGCCTCTGCACCACCGCCAATACGGGAGTCTTCGTAGTTCGAGGCTGACCCTTGCGGCCGCGTCCCGGCGGCGGAGTATCGGCCTGCTTCTTTGGCCGTCCGCCGAGATAGAACTCGTCGATTTCGACCGTGCCGCCGAGCGGCGTCTCGCGCGCCAACATCAACCGCAGGGCGTGACCCATCCGCCAAGCCGTTGGCTGACTTACGCCGACCGCCTCGGCCAACCGCACCGAGGAGAGGCCTTTGTCCGATTGCAGGATCAGCCACAGAGCCTTGAGCCACGTGCTCAACGGCAACTTGGTGGAATGCAGCGGCGTATGCGTCGTCGCAGTAAACTGAAACCGGCAATCGCCGCTGGAGCATTGGTAGAGACCGGGCGTTGCCCTTTGTCTTCCCATGTCGCGGCCCGCAATGGCTATCGATTTCTTATACCCACAAGCCGGACAGATTCGTCCATTCTGCCAGACCATTGCTTCGAGCAGACGCCGGCATTGTTGCTCATCGCTGAAAGCCGCGACCATGTCTTTGACCGTCCGAATTCCGGAAAGCACCGCGCGAACCGCTTCCGACATCGCAATTCCTCAAGGCTGCTGAGATGCACTCAGAATCGCAGAATGCAATTGATTCAGCAAGGTATAGCTGTCTTTCGTTGATAAAAGCGGCGTACGATTTTGAACAAATCGTGCGGTGACCCCCGATTGGATGGATTCTGTTTCCGGGAATCTCTACCCAGGCACCGGCACTTTGAAGTCCGTCAAGGAATCTAAGGACGGCGAAAAAATCACCATCGTGCTCAAGAGACAGAAGGAAAAGAAGGAAAAGAAAAAATCAGACCAAGCCTAAAACGCGCTAGTGCCCGGCCTTGGCGCGAAGGTTCTCAAGGTGTCACCGAATCTCGGCCATCCCGCTTTGAATGCTCGTTTCGACAACATCCCCCGATCGCGGCTCCGATGGCGCGGCGGGTGGTCTAGGCGCGCTGGTCGAGGTCGGGCGGCCTTTGGGGCGCTGGTCAGTCAAAAGCCGCTCGGCTCGCGCTCGCCAGTCGTCGCGTTCCGCCCGCATGTCGTCCCGGCTCTCCCGCATCTCGGCCAGCAGCTCGCGCAGCATCCGATTCTCGGTTTCGAGTTCGACCANNGGGGGGGGGGGGGCGAGTAAGGGGTCTCGTGGTGCACCACGTGACGGTCTCGCGTGACGGTCTCAGGGGTCGCGGCTCGCACGTCATAGACGCGGCAAAGCTCGGCGGGGTCTATCCGGTAGCTGCCATCCTCAAGTCGCGTCGCAGATAGCCTACCGGCCTGAATTGCACGGGTTAGCGTGGTTTTCCCTTTGCCCGCTAGCTTGGCGGCCTGGCCTAACGTCAGCAGCATCTCGAGCTATCTCTACCGGGGTCTAGCTAGGGTCTCAACGTGACTGTCTCACGGGACGGTTAAGACGGTCTCACAGGGTCTCGCCTTTGGACAGTTAGCGGAGCAATACGCGCGTGCGAGGGAGTTTTTCGTATCCGCTACGCGAGGGGGTAGCCGGCGAAAGTGTTGGTATATTTGTTGGTATCTCTCGCCGCGCCGCGATTTGGTATCAAGCTATATCAAGATGTTGCGCCTTCAATTCGATTCCTCCATGAGTCGCATTGAAGGAATAACAGAGAAAATATAAGAAATGCAATGCTCTATGAAAAGACGCACACGCGCCCGAGCAACGAGACAAGGTCAACGTCTTTCATCGTTCATCGTTCTTCGCCAGCGCGATAGCCGCTTCCCGCTGAGCTTCGCAGAAACTGGGGGGCGAGTGAGAGCCGACGTCGACGCCGTAATCCTTTGCCTCTCTGAGAATTTCTTTTTGCGCCTAGTCGTGGCGTGAGTGAAGCTGCTATGGCTTTCTCAAAGCTTGCGTCCAGCGCGAGGAAAAAAACTTACGCCGTTCGAGACCCCAGCCTAAAACTACCGGGAGCTGACATTGACGAGCCTCAGGGAACTGATTCAACCGTTGCGAAAAAAGTTCAACCAGATCTCGGGATTCGACATCGTGCGATTTCCGCATCGTCATGGGATCGATTTCGACATCCTGCAGATCATCAAAAAGCACGGCGTGGACACCATCATCGACGCGGGGGCCAATGAAGGGCAGTTTGCGCTCAGAATGCGCGAGCTCGGCTTCAACGGCATGATTCACTCCTTCGAGCCGGTGAAGAAAACCTATGCCGTCCTCAGCGAGAAGGCCGCCAAAGACCCGTGCTGGAAGGCCTATGACTTCGCGCTCGGGAAGGCCCGGACGCGGGCGACGATCAACATCTCCGACGGGTCGGTCTTTTCGTCGTTTCTGCCGTCAAACGAATTCGGGCGCGATGCCTTCGGCGACTTCGGCTTGCGCGTGTCTCGCACGGAGCAGGTCGAGGTGAGGACCTTCGACGAGTTCTTCCGCGAGGCACGGATCGAAAGCGATCGGATTTTCATGAAGATGGACACGCAGGGCTTCGACCTGGACGTCTTCGCGGGCGCTGTGGAGTCGCTCGACCACATTGTCGGCCTGCTATCGGAAGTCTCGTTCATCCCGATCTATGACGGCATGCCGGATTATCTTACGGCGCTGAACGAATATGTGAAGCGCGACTTTCGCGTGAGCGGCTTCTATCCGGTGTCGAAGCGTCACGATCTCGCGATGATCGAAGCCGACTGCGTGATGGTCAAGGACGAGGCGGCGCACGCCGCAGCGTGAGAATCGAACTCAGTTCCCGTGCTTCGGCGTGTAATGCCACTCGAAGCGCTCGGTTAAGGGGTCACCGCACGTCATATCGTTCTACCCCCCCCCCGGCGCGTCAGCTCGTCTCGCCCAATCCACCGCCAAGGGCGGAGATTTAGGCTCGTGGCGCGCCGAAATGATCGCGGTGGAGTTCCGGCGCCGTGGATCGTCTTACCCTATCAGCCGCCTTCGGCGTGGGTTTGGTCTCGTCCGGCTCGCCTTTCGGAAAATGTGGGAGATAGACGCTCGTGACAAAAGACCGCACAAACGTCTCATTTGGGTCTAGACGGCTCCACCGCGCCGTCTCAAAAGTCAAAAAACAACCCTATTGAGGTGCTAAAAGTGTCTCGTCGCGGCGTATCAGGGAGGTATACCCGTTTGAGACCCGAAGCGCCTCGTTATGCCACCCGTCACCGTTCATTGACGCCGCTCTCAATGCTGGCGGATATGGAGAGCCGCTTCGAACGTTGTTGAAAAATCATGACGGAAGAAAATCAACGCGCCCAACGCCCACTCATTGCGCTTGCATTGCCCGATTTGCGCGTTGGGGGCGCCGAAGTCGTAAACGCGGCGTTGGCCCAGGAGTTTTTATCCCGCGGCTTGCACGTCGACCTCGTGACGGCATGGGCGACGATGGACGAGGCCGTGCAGACTCCAGAACAAGCGCGGCGCGTGACTTTGGGCGTGAAGCGGACGCGCGAGATTTTGTTTCCGCTCGTCCGTTATCTTCGCGCCGAGCGGCCCGACGCTGTGGTCGCCTCGCTCTGGCCATTAACAACGATTTGCGTTTTGGCCCACCAACTCTCAGGGGTGCGCGCGCGCATGGCCGTTTGGCAGCATAACACTCTCTCGATTCAATATGATGATAGTGGACCAGGGCATCGCGCGCTGCTCAGAACGACTTTGGCTTATGAATGCCGGGGGGCTGATCTCTGCGTCGCCGTATCCGGAGGCGTAGCCGACGATCTCGCCGCGCTCTCCGGAGCCACACGCGACAAGTTTGCCGTTGTTCACAACCCCCTGCTTCATCGCACGAGCGAAGCGGCGGACGAGGAGGCCGCCGAAAAGGTATGGGAAGGCTGGCGCGGCCCGAGGATCATCACGGTGGGCCGGTTTAAGGCGCAAAAAAATCATCCGTTGCTCATCCGGGCGTTCAAAAAGCTGCTCGCCACGCGCGACGCCCGCCTGCTGATTCTAGGGGACGGCCCTCTCTTTAACGAGACGGCGGCTCTCGTTCGTCGGGAGAACCTCACAGACAAAGTGCTCATGCCTGGCGCCGCCCTCGACCCAGGCCCCTATTACCGCTCGGCTGATCTTTTCGCCTTTTCCTCGGAGTACGAAGGCTTCGGCAATGTCATCGTCGAGGCGCTGAGCTGCGGTCTGCCGGTTGTCTCGACCGACTGCAAGAGCGGCCCTGCGGAAATTCTCGAAAACGGCCGTTATGGGCGGCTCGTTCCGGTCGGCGACGTCGATGCGCTCGCCGCGGCGTTGCTCGATTCCCTCAACGCGAAACACGATAAAGAAGCGCTGAAACGGCGGGCTCAGGACTTCGCGCCGGAACGCATCGCCGATCAGTTCTTACGGCTGCTGTTGCCGCAGTCGTTCGGCGCGGACGCGGGTTAGTCGCAACATTCCTGGGCGCGGTTAGGGGGCCCGCCCCAGGCCCGTCGGATTGCGCCGCGCCAATGCCCTCTTGCCAATCATGCCAAACCGTCGCAGAGCTGGACTGCAAGACGGGACGATCCGGCGAAGACCGGTTGAGGATCAGCCGATGACCAACTTGACCTCTATCTTGCGCTGCCCTGTCTGCCAGGGCCACATGGAAACAAGTGCGCAAGCAAAATGTCATATGTGGACATCCGGTAATCGCGCTGGGCGCCTGATCGTTCGATAGTGCCGCGATCCGGGCGGCGTTGCCCGGTGATTCGCACCATCGGAGTTCAGCCATGATGACCCACTTCGTCGGTTTGGACGTTTCGCAGAAGATGACAGCCATTTGCGTCGTCGACAATGCTGGTCGCAGGCTGTGGCGGGGCCAGTGCCCAACCGCGCCGGAACAGATCGCCGCTATGGTGCGCCGACATGCGGGGGATGACTCCCGCATTGGCATCGAGACTGGCGCGATGACGCCATGGCTGGTGCATGAACTCCGCGCTCTCGGACTTGAAGTCATTTGTCTCGACGCTCGGCACGCCCGCGCCGCCCTCAAGATGCAGATCAATAAGACGGATCAGAACGACGCGGAGGGATTGGCTCAGATCGTTCGCACCGGCTGGTTCCGGTCGGTTCACGTCAAGTCGTTCGACAGCCACCGCGCGCGTGCGCTTCTCGGCGCGAGGGCTCAACTCGTCGGCATGACGACTCGATTGTCCAACCACATCCGAGGAGTGCTCAAGACTTTTGGTCTGTTGCCAGGCGCGATGCGGGGCTTACGATTTGATCGGAAGGTTGAAGTTCTCCTGGAAGACCGCTCCGATGTCGCGCCGATTGTCCGCCCCATGCTCGTCGCTTGGCGGCAACTCCGCGAGCAGATTTCTGCTTTCGATAAGGCAATCCGGGTATTGGTGAGGTCGAACTCTCCCTGTCGGTTGCTCATGAGCGTGCCAGGCATCGGCGTGCTGTCAGCTCTCGCCTATGTAAGCACAGTTGAGGATCCCGCGCGTTTTTCGCAATCACGATCTGTGGGCGCACATTTAGGGCTCACGCCGCGACAATATCAATCAGGGGATGTCGATCGAAGTGGTCGGATATCAAAGTGTGGCGACACGCTCGCGCGCACTTTGCTNNATTGGCAAAGCACGGGTGGCGCTGGCCAGAAAGCTCGCCGTCATCCTGCATAGCGTCTGGCGTTCGGGAAAGCCGTTCCGCTGGTCCGAGGCCGCGATCGCCGCCTGACTAACAGCTCTGCTTGTAAGTTTCATCCGCGAGAGATGGCGGATGTGAAGGTTGCCCGTCGGGCGAGGGTACGGGTGGCTGCGCTGGTGGCCGTTGAGCGGCGTCCTTGCACGTCAGCTCGTTGTGGACATTGCAGCACCTGTGCTTCGGACCAAATGTTGCGGCGGATTATTCCGACCGCGGAGAGAACCGTGACCCGGGGCGGCAACAAAACCATTGACAAGGGAGATGCGATTAGAGAACGGCC
>PLZT01000373.1 GCA_003152255.1 Methylocystaceae bacterium
CCTAATTGATGACAGGCCCTAGGGCACGACCCCGCCGAAGACGCCGGCGACAACAATACGTAATTCGCCGACACAAAGGCGGCCAACTCGGGAAAAGTCTGGATGCCGTCCTTTTCTGGTTCGGTGAAACCGAAACTGCCCGGAGCCACGGCGTCGATAATGTAGCCAGGCGGGTCATTCCGCAGATCCGCCATCAGAATATCGCGGAAATAATCGCGGTTCGGTTTGGGCCAGATCTCGTTGTAGGTGAGGATGTCTCGCGTCGCGGGAGTCCATCCCGACCAAACATACAATTCAGGCGCCCAGCCCCACACCAGCATGCGCCCGCGGCGCGAGTCTGGATCCGGCAGGAGTTGGCCGGCGCTGAATACGCTCTCAACCCCCGTCACCTCGGGATTATAGGTCGTTCTATGCGCCGAAAGAGCAACCGCCCCGACGAAAAGCACGCTTAATGCGCCGAAGATGTTTTGGAGACGCCAACGACCACCCGGCTTGGCTCCCTCTGACCGCGGGCTTTCCAGCGACCACGCGAGGCCCGCCAGCAACGCCAAGGGCCAAAGAATCAGGAATGCATAGTGGTGAAACGGTCGGCCTGGCGCCATCGCCGCCCCAATGCTAACGCCAAGGATGACGACGACGATGATAACCCGCGCCGCCCCCGGACTTTTCAGGAATGCTCGTCGCGCCTCGGAATCGCGCGCCAGCTCTCGCATGGGTAGCGCCGTGATGGCCGCTGTCGCGCTGATGGCGGCGGCCGCCACATAGCCGGCGATCAAACGTTCGTGCAGAATTTTCGTCAGCGCATTGAGCCGGGGGGGCAAAATACCGAGAGCCGGCAATTCCTCCCAACCCCCGCCGACGTAGTTCTTCGCCCAGAGGATGTATCTCACCCAGAATTCATTCAACCCGCCGGCCAGCGCAAGCGGCGACAAAATGACGACAGCTGGCAGACATGCGCATGACACCAGCCACAAGGCCAAACGATAAGGATTCCGTGCATCGCGGACGACTTGCCAAAGGAGGATCACGCCAACGGCGACCGCGACGACCGACGCCTGAAGCTTTGCGAATGGCACAAGCCCCAGGCATAAGCCCGCGATGGAAATCTGTGCGATGCTTGGCCGCCGTTCGACAGCGATGAGCACAACGACCATCGCGCACATCAGGAGGAATAATGGAAGGATCTCGCTGGCGTAGTGGATAAAATCGGGAGATTGCTCTCCCCCGAGGAACAAGATCAGAGCCGCGCCCGAGCAGATGCGAACGGAACTCGGCGCGCGGGCCAGCGCGGTCCAAAAAAGCAGCCAAGTGGCGCCGAGCAGAACGGTCGCCGTGATCCGCGCCACCGCGAAGCCGGTATCCGCGCCGAACAGGAACGGCCACATCAACGGAAAAGAGTCCACGGGGCCCGCGGATCCTGTATCCACCGAGAGCCATGTGTTCATGTCGCCGCGGAATTTGATCGCGTTCGCCAAGAACTCGGCTTCGTCAGGATTCAGCGGAGCATTAAGGAAGAAAATGGGAGCGCGGAGCACGACCAAGACCGCCAGGGACAGAAGGACGAACCCACGTAGCACAAGGCGCGAGCGATTGTCCGCGCGGTCGGCGGGCATGAAAATCAACATGACAGTGGTGCACATGTAGCCGATGAGCACAGGCGTCCGTAACTCGTATCCTAATCGAACGAGATCAATCATGGCGATCCAGACCTGAAAATGCGCGCGGCGCTAGCAATAACATTCTCCCGCTGAACAGCTTATCGTTTGTTCATATCGCAACCGATTCGGCGGCGCTAACTAGCCGCGGCGGGATAGACCAGTCAACCGTGCGCACCGTCATCGCGTCTCGCCCAAATGCGGTTTGTCAGCTCGACCACCCCGGTTAAGAGCAGTTCACGCCGTAAGATTGCTTTCGGCGAAACAGAGGCCGATTCCGCCTCGGCACGCGCGAAAAGACAATGAACTCCAAAATCCATCCGTTCAATCTGAACTGGATGGATTTTAGGTTTGGGCCGCGTCGCGGACTTGAGCGACGACGATCATCTGCGAAAGTTCCGCAAAAGGCATGCGCGCGAAGTCGAAAGCGGCGCCTGCGACCTGAAGCAGCGGCATGAGAGGATGATTAATGGCCGGACGCTCGGCCAAGACGTGGGCGAGGCCGGATCGACGCAACAGCTCGAGCGCCGAGACGCTCCAGAACGGCGCGCCCTGAGTGAAGGAGAAACCGGCGACGGCTAGGCCGGAGGCATCGAGCGCGCGGGTAATACTCGCCCTCGAAAACAACACGAAATGACGCGGGCAATGATAGCCGCCCCAGCTCAGATGCCGAAAAAGCCGCGCGTCCAGCGCATGGAAGTTCGGCGTCTTGATGAGGATGCGCCCGCCCGGGGAGAGCAACGCGCGTGCCTTGGAGAGCACGGCGGCGGGGTCCGCGACATGCTCGATCAAGTTGAGCATCAAGATCGCGTCGAATCGTTCCTCCGTCTCATAGGCCTCGATCGTACCGCAAAAATAACCATGCCCCTGCGCCTCCGCGCGCGCCTTGGCCGCAGGATCCATGTCAACGATTTGCGTGCATGTGATCCGAGGATCGCTCGCGCGCGCGAGTCCAGCGAGCCAGCCCTCGCCGCCGCCGATGTCGAGAAGCTTTAGCGAGCCGCCGGGAATGCCGGAGAGAAATTGGCGGAAGGCTCGCCGGTCCAGCCATTCCTTGATCTCGGCGACGAAGTTTTTCCCGGTGCTCGCGCCGTAGGAATAATAGTTTGGGGGGTAGATCAGTCCCAGTTCGTCCGTGGGCATCGGATCGATGTAGATCACATCGCACGGCGCGCAGCGGTAATAGTCGAAGGCGCGGTCGGTCGTGAAATATTCAATGTCGCGCGCCGTGGCGTAATACTCGCCGGCGCGCCCGCACAAGGGGCATGGGCTGATCGTCTCCTGCCTGGTGTGCTCCATCATTGCGCTCCCGAGCCGTGCATCAGTCGGACGAGCGTTTCGCCATAGGTCGTCTGCCGCGCCTCCACGACGCCAGCGAGTTCGGTACCGAGCAGGAAGCGCTCGAAATCGGCCAGGCGCGTAATAGGACAGCGCCGGCTCCCAATGATGCAGCAGGTGGCGGTTGAAGCCGGCGCCGCCAAATGTGCGCCCGATGAAGCCGTCACCGAACATGCGTGAGACCGCGCCGTGGTTGGTGACGCGGTAATTGACATTAGCCCGCGCGTCCTCGGCGCGGTGTTCCAGCAATTGCCTTAGGGCGCCGAAGAACGGGAACACCGCCCCAACGCCCATCGCCCAGGCGGCTGCCGAGGCCCAATTACCGGACAAGGCGAGAGCGCCGATGCAAGTAAGGTGGAAAAGCGCGCCGATCACGGCATGCTTGCGCTCGGGTGGAACGGACCCAACTCCCGCTTCGGCTTTCTTGTCCTGCGACTTCGTCATCCGCTCGCGCGCCAAGAGCACCTCCACCGCGCGAATCCCGAGCAGGCCCTTGGTGATGAACACGAGATTCAGCGGAAAGAAGTAAGAAAACTCGCTGTCCTCTGTCGTGCCGAGCGCGCGATGGTGCTGGAAATGGATGGGCCGGTATTTGGAGACCTCGAGCCCGGCCCACCATGAGACGAGGCCGTTGCAAATCCGGTCGCTCACCCGCGGATCGGCGGCCAGGTTCCAGTGCGCGCCCTCGTGGAGGAAAAGCATGAGATAGGCGATCCAGTAGCCGATAGAAAGCGCGGCGAGCGGCGTCACGAGCCAGAAAGGCGCGCCCGCCCGTTCCGCAAGCACCGCAGCCGCGACGGACACAATCAGCGCCGCATAACCGAAGGCGATGTCCCGATAGACGACCGAATAATCGGGTTGCAGCGTCTTAAGAAAGTCGACAAGCATTCCTCCGCTCGTGTCGCGCACCTGGAAGCGCAGCTTGCCGAAGGCGTTCGAGTGATCATCCAGTCGAGATGCAACCATTCGTAGTACTCCTGTGCGTTCGCCGGGAACGGCCTCTCAGCCTCGCTCGACGGCGATGACTCTCGGAGGCCTCATCCGCGACCCATACGGGCAAGTTCCGTTTCCCTAGCGTCAACCTTCCGCAGCGTGGCTTTCGAACCGCTGTCTGTGGCGCGTCAATCAGGATCGGAGAGCGGCGATGATCAAAATGGCGTAGCAGCGATTGCGCCGCGATGGATATCGCGCCGCGGCAATAAAGCAAGGACTTTCTCGTGGTCGTTGGTTTGTTTGTCGCGCCTTTGCGGCCGCCGGCTAGTCAATGGGCGGGATCAAGGCTATAGGACGCGCGACCCATTGAAGTCTCTGATTCCGCGCCTCCGAGATAGGCAGGTCTTGATGAGCCAAGTTCATATCCCCGCGCCGCGGCTATAATCACCGGCTGCCCCACGTTATCAGAGCCTGTTGGCTCCCTGAGAGACGAGAGCGAGTGAAATAATGGATAGCGCTGAATTTGACCGCTTCGCGGAGGAGTATGATGTTCAGCATAGCGCCAATATCGCGATCACGGGCGAGAGCCCGAGTTTTTTCGCGGCCTACAAGATCGCCGAATTCGCCGAACGCGCGGGAGGCGTGAAGGCGGACGGCGCGCGGATTTTGGACTTCGGGGCGGGCATCGGCAATTCGATTCCGTTTTTCCGACAGTATTTTCCGGGCTCGCGGCTGACCTGCGCGGATCCCTCCTCGCGCAGCATCGCATTGAGCCGCGAGCGTTTTCCAGGGCCGGAGCAATATAGTGTCCTGGAGGGACGAGAGATCCCGCATGACGCCGGCGCCTTCGACATGACGTTCTCGGCTTGCGTTTTCCACCACATCCCCCATGAGGAGCACGCTCATTGGTTGGCGGAATTGTTTCGGGTCACGCGGCCGGGCGGGTTGTTGACGATCTTCGAGCACAATCCGCTTAACCCGCTGACGGTTCAAGCGGTGAACACCTGCCCGTTCGATGAGAACGCCGTCCTGATTCGAGCGAAGGCCCTTCTTGGCTCGCTCAAGGACGCGGGATGGGCGCGAGCGCAGCTTCGTTATCACATCTTCTTTCCGCGTGCTCTGGCGAGACTCCGCCCTCTCGAGAAACATTTGAGTTGGGTTCCGCTCGGCGCCCAATATTCCGCGACGGTCTGGAAACCGTAACGCGAAATGGCTCAATTATTCCGCTTTTTATTGGTCGGGCTTGCGAACACGGGGGTCGGCCTCCTGTGCATTTGGGGCGCGATGCGTTTCTTGGATCTGAACGTGGTCGCGGCGAATTTCATCGGCTACGGCTGCGGGCTCGCGCTCAGCTTCACTTTGAATCGGTCATGGACGTTCGCTCACAACGAAGCCATCGCGCCCAGCCTGCCGCGGTGGCTCGCCATGGCCGTCCTGGCCTACCTCGTCAATCTCGCTATTGTGCTCGCGGCGCATCGGCTCGGCGGAATCGATCCCTATCTCGCCCAGCCGCTCGGGATCGGCGCCTACACCGCGATCATGTTCCTGGGAAGCCGGTATTACGTATTTTGTAATCCCCGCCCTATCCTACGAGAGACCGAATAAATGCATGCGCCTCCCCGCCCCGCCCCGACGCTGAGCATCGTCGTCCCCTGCTATAATGAAGAAGAGGTTCTTCCCGAGGCCGCGCGGCGGCTGGATGCGCTGCTCGAAGAAATGATCGAAACGGGGATGGTCGGGCCGGATAGTCACGTCACTTTCGTGGACGACGGTTCGAGCGATGGAACCTGGACGATCATCCAGGATTTGCACCGGCGCTCGCCGCGAACCCGAGGCGTTAAGCTCTCGCGCAACAGGGGGCACCAACACGCGCTTCTCGCGGGCATCCTTACAGTGTCGGCGACATCGTCGTGTCGATCGACGCCGACCTTCAGGACGATCTCAATGTGATGAAGGAAATGGTTCAAGCGCATGCCTCGGGCGCGGACATCGTGCTGGGCGTTCGCGAAAGCCGCTCGATCGACACGCCGTTCAAACGAATCACGGCGCAAGGCTATTACCGGTTTCTGCGATGGATGAATGTGAATGTCGTTTACAACCACGCGGATTATCGCCTGCTCAGCAGGCGCGCGATCGAAGCATTGAGAGGCTATGAGGAGACGAACCTGTTTCTTCGCGGCTTGGTGATGCATTTGGGATTTAAAACGGCGATCGTCACTTACGCCCGCTCGGCCCGGGTCGCCGGAGAGTCCAAATATCCTCTCCGCAAGATGATCGCGCTGGCGCTGGAGGGCGTCACCGCCTTTTCAACAATGCCGCTGCGTTACATCACGCTCTTGGGCTTTCTGGTCTCGTTTTTTTCCTTCCTGCTTGGCCTGTGGGCGTTCGTCGGCGCCGTTTTTTTCAAAAACGTTGTTCCCGGTTGGGCCTCGACCGTCATTCCGATCTACTTGCTTTGCGGCGTGCAGATGATCTGCCTTGGCGTCATGGGCGAGTATATCGGCAAGATATATCTTGAAACAAAGCGTCGCCCCCGCTTCGTCATCGAAACCGCCTTGCTGGAAAAAGGCGCGGAGAGTCCGGCGACAACCGATCCGGAGGAGCCGGCCTCCCGATGAAATCACCCTTCAGACGTCACGGATGACGCCTCTTCGCGTTCGCATATGTGAGGACAGCGCAAAATCCGCTATTTTTGATAATCTAAATCGGAGTGAGAGTTCCCGCGGTTTTGCCGGCCTGGCGATGCGACCTCGCTGAATACGGCGGTCCACCGACGACACTCTCGCGGCGAGCCGCCAAGCGCGCGAAGAGAGAGTTCCGCCCGCCGCGCGCTCCATGCTCGTTCTGAGCAAATGAGCCGACAGCCTTGCCCATGCGGCGGCCTGCCCCCTCCCGAATCAATTGAACAGGCTGGACACGCTCTCTTCCTTGGCGGTGCGGGCGATCGCCTCGCCGATCAGCGGGCCGATCGGAATGACCCTGATATTGTGCACGGCGGCGACCTCCGGGGTCGCCTGGATCGTGTCCGTGACGACCAGCTCCTGCAATTTGGATTTCGCAATGCGCTGCGCCGCCGCGCCCGAGAGCACGCCGTGGGTGATATAGGCGGAGGCCGACAGCGCCCCCGCCGCCAGCAGCGCCTCGGCGGAGTTGCACAGCGTTCCGCCGGAATCGACGATGTCGTCGATCAGGATGCAATTGTGATCCCTCACGTCGCCGATAATGTTCATGACCTCCGATTCGCCGGCGCGTTCGCGGCGCTTGTCGACGATAGCCAGCGGCGCGTCGATGCGCTTCGCCAGCGCCCGCGCGCGCACCACGCCGCCGGTGTCCGGCGAGATCACCATCACATTCTTGAGCTTGGCGTGCGATTTGATGTCGGCCACGATCA
>PLZT01000558.1 GCA_003152255.1 Methylocystaceae bacterium
AGCGCGTGTCGCGGGCGGCGTTGGCATAGACGCCAGAGAAGGTTTCCGCGACGAGACCCATCAACGTGCCGGAGAGATCGCGGGCCATGGCGGAAGAAGAAGTCGCATGAATGCGCCGCAGGACTTCGCGCAGCGCGTCTTCGGGCGTGATCAAGATTTGCCGCAGGCGCTTTAGAGATTTCTGCCGGGGAGAAAGGGTCCCGTCCCAGAGAATGTCGGCGAGGACGCAGGCGATCAGCGCCTTGCCGCTGTCCTTGAAGAAATGCGCGCCGGACGCCGCGCGCTCGCGCGGTCCGCTTTCGCCGGCGATCCAGCCGACGACGGCCTCGACATTGGATTCGGCGAGGGGCGAGCCGGTATCGATCCAGTCGAGAACATTGAAGGCGCCGGCTCCGGCGTCATTGGGATCGAGCGTCACGACGCGGTGTCCCATCCGCACGCG
The DNA here is from genome assembly GCA_003152255.1 of Methylocystaceae bacterium. The sequence continues at coordinate 443 of PLZT01000558.1, forward strand.
AGCCTTGTGCGCCATTGGCCCAATCTCGCGCGAGGGATCGAGCACGACGGCGGCGCCGGTCCAGGTCAGCATTGTCGGCACGCCGACCGAGGTGGTCTTGAAGCCGCCCGAACCCGCGATGACCAGCGCATGGGTCGAGCCCGAGCGACAGGGATCGATCAACAGCGGCGCGGTTCCGCCCTGTCCCCAGGAACGCTGGTTCGACGGATCAAAGGGGCCGGACGCCGCGCGGTCCTGGTCGACACGGTAAGCTTCGCCGACGACGATACCGCCAAATTCTTGGTCTGGTCCGGGAAAGAGCTTTTTGGCTTCTTTCATCGACAGCCAATCGGCATGGCCGTGATTGTCGGAGGAGGCGCGGGTCAGTCCCCTCAACGGCTTGCCCGGCATGTCGCCGCGCAAGAGTCCGACGCCGATCGCCAAGGCGAGGCCGCCAAGGCAAAAGGCCGCGACGACGCCGGGATCGATGGCGCCGATGATCGCGAGCGGCGTCACGCCGCTCGCGAGATGCCTTGGCGAGATTTGCCGGACGGTAGGGCGCGAGCCGCTCGGCTTCCGGCCACACGGTCAGCGCGGTCGCGATGATAACGCCGACGACGCCGGCATAGGCCATGACGCGTCCGGCGACTCGCATGCGATAGGCGACGAGCGCCGCGACCATGATCGCGACCGGCCCGGCGAGGGCGACGGAGGGCCAGGCGCGATAGGCGAGGAGGTAACCCGGGTCGCGGGCGCCGTGAAAGGTCAGCAGCAGTTCGCGCCAGGCGATGTTTGAACCGCGCCAGGCGAACCAGAACAGCCACAGCGGCCAGAGCGCCATCGCGAGACGGAGGGTCGCGCGGACGAGATCATACCCGATGCGAGCGATCACGAGACCGCCGCGTCGCTCTTGTTGTCGACTTTGGCGTCGCCTTTGCCGGAAAGGCCGCCCATCATAGACGAAGGCGGCGAAGCTGGCGCGGTGGCCGGAGCCGACACACGACGCACCGAGCCGCCATGTTCATTGGCCAGCGTCAAAACCTCGTGATAGCGGGCGAGGCCTTCCCAATGGCGCATGACCTTATTCCAGCGCATGCCGGCGGCGCGCAGCGCCGTCGCGACAGGCGCCGGCTGCGAGAAGGGAAGCGAGAGAACGAGCGGCTCCTTGTCGGCGTCGCGGGCCTTGGCTTCCTGGGCGAAGGCGCGGCCGCCAAACGTCTCCCACCGCGCGAGGTCGCTGGCGTCGGAAGCTTTCTTCGCGGCCTCTAACAGCGCGCCATAGAGCGCATTGGCGGGAAGGGCGGCGAGGCCGGCCTTTTCAACGAGCGCGCCGATCTCGATGAGGCGACGCGTTCGCGCCCTGCGTTCATCGTCTTTGATTTTGCTCTCGGCGAGTTGTAGCCGGGCCTTTTGCTGTTCGAGGCGTCGCAGGCGTTCGGCGAGGGAGGTTTTGCCGTTGGTGGATTTTTTGTCCGGTTTTTGAATCGGTTGGTCCAAAATTCTTTCCCTTCGTATCCATTTGGTCAAATTATAAAAGAATGGCCGCGCCGGCAACGAGCGACTCGTGTTGTTAGTTTCTTCTGGAAATACGCTTTTTGTTCGACGAGAGCGTTGCATTTATAATTTTTCCACGGCGCGGCGCTAATTCATTGAGTGGCGACAAACCGCGAAGCGGGTTCCGGGACGACGAGCGGAGCGAGGATGTGCAGAGGCAATATGCGTTGCCGTGCAACGCCGCTTGAGAGCTGGCGACAGCTGTGCGACCCTGACGAGATGGCCATCGCATTCGCCAGAGCGCGTTACATCTCGCGAAGCACCGGCGGTTCGGCGGCGCGCTCGGCGGCGTACAACGCGCGGGCCGAGATCGGCGACGAGCGCACGGGCGAGGTTTTCTATTTTAAGCACCGCGACGCGCCCGAGCACCATGAAGTGCTGTTGCCGGAAAACGCCGATGCGAAATTCTCGGACGCCGCGACCTTGTGGAACGCGGCGGAGGCGGCGGAGCGTCGCAAGGATTCTCAAGTCGCCCGCGAAATCGTCATGGCGTTGCCGGCGAACGCCGACGTTTCCAACGAGGACCGCATCGAACTCGCGCGCTCCTTTGCTCTGGAGCATTTTGTCGCCAAGGGCCTTGGCGTTCAGCTCGACATTCACGCGCCGCATGGCGGCGATCTGGAGAGCGAGCGCGCCAATTGGCACGCGCATCTTCTGATTACGACAAGGCGCATCGAGGGCGATCATCTGTCGGCGACGAAGGCGCGGGATCTGGCGCCTGACATCAGGCAGGCGGGCGCGCGGGCTTTTGTGGCGGAAGGCGAGGAATGGGGCGCTTTGTGGCGCGATCATCAGGACCGCTACTTTCTCGCCCATGGGTTTAGCGCGCGCGTCGACGCCGCGTCGACGCATGCGCAGGAGCATATCGGGCCGTTGCGCATGCGCGCCGCCGAGAGCGAAGCCAACGAGCGGGCGAGGGAGATCG
>PLZT01000520.1:0-1003 GCA_003152255.1 Methylocystaceae bacterium
TAACTGGCGTCAAATCCGCAGAAAATCTCCACGATCTCCCTCGCAGTAAGAGAGTGCCGCCATGTCAGATTCCATCGCCACCGAATACGCCGACCCCCGATCTTCAGGACATCCACATGATCTACAGGTCCACCGGTATAGGGAGATCGGCATCACGGCGCTGGCGGCCGCCCTCCACGTCATGGCCAAGCCCACTGCGCCAAAAAGTGGCGCAACTCTGGACGAGCGCCGCATCCCGATCCCCGCGATTTTGCGAGGTGATGATCTCGCCGCCTGAGGCGCGTGGTCCAGATATGCGATGTTGACGGCGTCATATTCGTTTCATGCGTTTGGTGAGCGAGAGGCGGGCGCTACATCCATCTGAGGAATGCGAAGTGAGGCGATCCCCTAAAACAGCTGTAGTCCGTTGCTTCGAACGGCAGAGCAGAAAAGAGGGCCAATGAAACGCGGCGCAATATCCTTCCTTGCGGCTGTGGCGGTTCTATCCCTCGGGCTGCTCGCCGGCGCTTCGGCCTTTGAATTGAAAAGCCCCGACATTCTGCCTGACAGGCCGATCGGCCAAAAGTTCGCTTACAACGCCGATGGCTGCGATGGACAAAACATCTCGCCCGAGCTCATCTGGGGTGATCCGCCTGAGGGAACCAAGAGTTTCGCCGTTGTCGTCCACGATCTCGACGCCCCGACAAATGGCGTTGGCTTTTTTCACTGGATTGTTATGGATATCCCGGCTTCCGAGCGCTCTCTCGCTCAGGGGGCCGGCGCGGCCGATGGCAAGAAATTGGCAGCAGGAAGCCGGCAATTGGAGAATGACTATGGCGACGTGGGCTGGGGCGGCCCGTGCCCGCCGCCACGCGCCCGCGCCCATCGCTACAATTTCACGGTCTATGCTCTCGGGCTCGAACGGCTCGGCCTTCCAGCGAACGCCAAGGCCTCGGTCGCCGAGTCTATGATCATTAAAAACGCCCTCGCTACGGCTATCATTTCCGCTCGCTATGGCCGGTGA
>PLZT01000520.1:1011-4995 GCA_003152255.1 Methylocystaceae bacterium
GTGGAGTCTCGTTCCAACTCAACAGCGTCATCTACAGTAATATTTTTGAGATCACTTATTGTTGGGTTTGAAAAATCCGCAACGCGATCCGCGTGTATCATCAATAATTTTTCAAATAAATTTCGTACGGTCCTGCCATTCGCAAATTTCTCATCGTCTTTTGCTTCATCCAAAATGTCTCTAATAACTTGCATCGCGCCTTCCGCGACATGGTAATCATTTTCAACGACAAGATTCTCAAACATTTCAGTTAGCTCTGTCACAGAATAGTTTTCAAAATTTATTTTTGTTTTAAACCGACTATCCAGCCCCGGATTCGACGCGAGAAATTCCTCCATTTCCTCGCTGTATCCCGCGGCTATAACGACGAGTTGATCCCTGTAATCTTCCATATATTTCAGCAACGTCTCAATCGCTTCGGCGCCAAAATCATTGTCAGATTGGCTCGTGAGACTATAGGCCTCATCGATAAAAAGTACACCGCCAAGCGCACTTTCGATGACCTGTTTGGTCTTAATCGCAGTGTGCCCTACGTAGCCCCCTACTAAGCCGGAACGATCTACTTCAACGAGGTGGCCCTTTTTGAGCAACCCAAGCGCCTTGTAGATCGCTCCAATAAGCCTTGCGACTGTTGTTTTTCCAGTGCCAGGGGCTCCAGCAAAAACGAGATGGAGCGACGTAGGCGCAAGTTTTAAACCCGCCCGCTCTCTCATCTGAGAAACTTGAATTAAATTTACGAGCTTACGGACTTCGCGCTTAACGCTCTCCAAGCCTATAAGAGCTCCTAGCTCATTAAGTGCGCTTTCGAGCGGGGCCAGACTCTCATTTGAATCGCTAAGTTTCTGTTCGACGCTTTGTTCTTTTGCACAACGAGATTGCGAGAATCCTTCGATAGAAAATTCACCAGCGGGACAATGCAGTTCTGCTTGTAATTGAGCTATCTGCATTGTTGTTAAATTTGACACGTCAATGTAGTGTCGAATTGCACTCTCAAGCCTCGTGAGCGCAATTTTTCTCCCATTTTCAGAAAGAAACATATAAACTACATGCATAAACTTAAGCCGCAAGAGCGCATAATGTTGGTGAGTGTCAATATTATAAATAACTGACTTAGGCCAATTGACGTGAGTTAAACGCGACGACCCAAGCCTCTTAATGCTATCACCAAATGCCTGCCTATTGATTTCATATATTTCGCGCCCGTTTACTGGCATTCGCAGTGTTTTTTTATTAAATTCAACATCGTCATCGTCATCGTCATTTAGCGTTTTTATGTTTAGCGTTGATAGTATTTCTTTATATGTTTCCGTTAGAATCTCAAATAATTGAATGGCGCTTCCTTCGTGATCAACATCTATTTGTTGTTCATACGTTAAATACGTTATACCATAAGCCAATGTTTCAAACAAATCCTCAACAAATTGTTCATCGAAGTCGAGCGCGGTTCTTTTAAAAAACTGAAATGCCCAGGGGGTGTCTTTGTTTATGGAGATGTTATAGTATTTTCTATAGGTGCCGTCATACTGGTATAGGAAAAGATGCGCATAAAAATATTCTCTAATTAAATGAACAAGCGCCGCTGCAACGTCCATGTTTTCTTCCCTGCTCATCGCGGCGCTTCACCTCGAAACAGGCTGACCTACGGGTCGATGCAGCCTTGTCGAGGTTGAAACATAACACTTTTATGCCGCCATGGACCTTAGGCCAACGCCTTTCGTCGCACGCCTTTCGTCGCATTAGGGATGGCGAGTGGCCGTTCCTGATAGCTGACGAGGCTACCGCGATTCGCATGCGCCGGCAGACTCTCACGAGAGCTTCGCGCCTGAGCGACCTCGTCCTGTGCACCTCGACAGAAATGTCGGGGAGATTGTGCGATACGCAAAAAGTCGCGCGAGGCGTCATCGAGATACACCTCTCCCGTGGATTCCGTTTATTCGCATCACAATGGAGCGCTTTCACGCTGTCGACGTAATCGGCGGCAGTCGCTATTCCGCGATCAGCCCCAGAATCTCGATGAATAGGAAACGGGCCGCCGATAACCGTGGCAGGCCGTCCCTCAGCCTCAGGTGATGCTGCGGGATCCCCTCGGCTCACCCCGCGATATGGGCTCGGCAATGCGTCGACGCAAGACCGGTGGCGAGACCTCCGGAAAGCGTCGATTCTTTCATCGCTCATCTGATGCAACCGCCGCTCAGGATGCCGAGACGGCGCTGCCTGAGTTTGAAATTTAAGCCCATTGGTTCTCGTCAATCTCGGCGCGCGGATAGCTACGAGCCGCGGCACTGGCGCGCTGATCTGCCGCACGATCTGCTTATTGTGCATTCGGGCCAACTGACCCAAATGTTCCAAATGCAGTGGGTGCGGAGGCAGTATTTGAGGGACGTCAAGTGCAGAAGGCTCAAGATACAGGTAACTTCATCAGGATTGCGGGTGTGATTGGGATTGTTGCGCTTATTTCCATTGTCGTCGCCGCTTCCTTCATTCGTCACAATCGCAATAACTTGGGGTCGGCCATGCAAGATTGGAGCGAGCGTCAGACTGCGTGAATTGGCAGTTTGTCAATGTCTCGGCAGAAACTAGACGACATGACAATTCTGACCGTTTTCTGGGAAGGACGCCGGGAGGCGTTGTGCTGCGCCGGTTAAGTTGGGCAAAGCCGAGCCTGGACAACCCCGGTCGCTTAACCCACCCGCCTTGTCCAAAATCTCCGTCCCGCTCGCACCATGGCCAGCAGGTGGTTTGCGTGGTTTGGCGAGATTCAATTTGCCGCGGCAGCTTTGCCAACTCGGAGACTTCCTTGAAACATGACCCGCTCTTGGCTGTGATGGTTGCTGGTTGCACGATTTTTTCGGTGCTTCTCTTCCGTCCCTCCATCACAAGCGAGCTTCCAGACCTCGCTCTTGCCGGTCTATGGTTTGTCGCCGTCTTTCTGGTGGTCTATGGGTTGATGCGCGTATTTCGCCGAAAACGTCGGACATGAGCCCCAACCGAGGCGCTTTCCGTCGCAGAGACGGGCGAAATCCAGCCGTGATCGGAGGAGTGTGGATTGAAGACGATGGTCTGTCTGGTAACAAGAACGCCAAAGCTAGGGTCCGTGTTGGCAGCAATTACATTTTTGGGAACCTTAGGGCCCGTCAGGGAATAGCTGAATCGGTTCTTTAAGGGAACAGATATGGGATTCCCGGCGATCGCGCGGCGTCGTAGCGTTGCGGGATGATCGACGAAGATTCGCTCCAAGAGCGCAAGGCGGCGATGTTGCCGCATCTCGATGAACGTCAGCGGCGTCTGTTCGCCGCTGCGGAAGCCAAAGCCGCCGGCCATGGTGGGATTGCGGCGGTGGCGCGCGTTACGCGCATCGCCGCGAGCACCATCGGGCGTGGACTGAAAGATCTTGAGGCGCCGGAGACGCTGCCGCTGGGGCGGATTCGCCGTTCGGGAGGCGGGCGGAAATCGTTGGCCGAGACGGATAGCCGATTGCTCGACGATCTGAACGCGCTTGTCGAACCTGACGCGCGCGGCGATCCGATGTCGCCGCTGCGCTGGACGTGCAAGAGCCTGCGTCGCCTGGCCGTCGAACTGAACAAGCTCGGGCACAAGATCAGCCATACGGTCGTCGGCGAATTGTTGAAGGCGCAGAAGTTCAGTCTGCAAGCCAATCGCAAGACCAAGGAAGGCGCCGACAATCCCGACCGCGACGCTCAGTTCCGCTTCATCAACGAGTCGGTCGAGACGGCCTTGGCCGAGAACCAGCCGGTGATTTCCGTCGACACGAAGAAGAAGGAACTCGTGGGCGACTTCAAGAACGCCGGCCGCGAATGGCGTCCCCAAGGCGATCCCGAGGAAGTGCGTGTGCATGACTTTCTGATCGCCGAACTCGGCCGCGCCGTGCCCTATGGAATTTATGATCTTGCCGCCAACACGGGCTGGGTGAATGTCGGGATCGGCAATGATACGGCAGTCTTCGCCGTGCAGACCATACGCCGT
>PLZT01000483.1 GCA_003152255.1 Methylocystaceae bacterium
CTCACTGCGCGGCGGAAGGGGCGGTAATTCGAGGCCAAGCCAACGGATTGCGGCGGTATTTCTGCCGGGGCTGCGGCAAGACATTCAACTGTCTGACCGGGACGCCGCTGGCGCGACTGCGGCACAAGGAGCGCTGGTCCGAATTCGGCGGCTCAATGAGCAAGGGTGAGACGGTGGCGGCCTCGGCCGAGCGCTGCGGCGTTGCCGGCAGCACGGCTTTTCGCTGGCGGCATCGCTTTCTACGGGCGGTGAGCGGCGGAGTGGTCAAACTACGCGGCATCGTCGAGGCCGATGAGACNNGCGAGCGGAATCTCGATCGCAAACCTCGCAAGCGAGGCGGCAAGGCGTCCAAGCGAGGGCTGTCGGACGAACTGGTTCCCATCCTGGTGGCCGCCGACCGATCTGGTTCCACCGTCAGCGCTGTGTTGCCATCCATCTGCGCCGCCGCGATCGAAGCCGTTCTTCGGCCTGTTCTTGGCAAGGACGCCCTGCTGGTCACCGACGGCTGCACCAGCTATCCACCTTGCGCCGCCGCGTTGGGCGTCAGTCACGAAGCGCTTAACCAGACCGCAGGCGAGCGGGTGCGCGGCGATCTCCATATTCAGACGGTCAACAGCCGCCATGAGCGCCTCAAGGACTTTCTCCGTCGCCACCGCGGCATCGCCACCAAATATCTCGACAGCTACCTACGGTGGTATCACCTCGCCGTCCTCCCTCGCACTCCTTCACCCCGCGCGGTTCTCGCCGCAGCCGCAGGGATGCTGAATGTCAGGCCTGCGTGCATAGCTAATGCGAATTGAGCCGATGATTTTGATGTCGAGCAACATCGCCAACGGCGCTGGCGTTGGCGATGCCGCCTTCGCCGCGTCGAATAGCGCGTTCCGCTCGGCCTCCACCGCCTTGATCTGTTCAAGCAGCAGTTCGAGACGATCGAGTTCCCGGCTTATCTGCGCCTTCAGATGATCCGGCAATGCGCACCCATCGCCCGTCTTCAGCTCATCGAGCCGTTGGCGTCGATCGCGGCGCAGCGGCTCGTAACCGGATACGCCTTGGCAGAACAGCAAGCCTTTGATTCGGTTGATGTGCTGGACCCGTTCGGTGGTCAATACCTTGCGCTCGCGGCAAAGCCGGCGACGATCTTCTTCCTCGGGCGTTGGCGCCTTGACCATCGCGCACACCCGAGGTTCGCCGCGTTTATAGGCCAGCAGTGCGCGCAGCAGCGCCTCGCCGTCGATCCTGTCGGTCTTTGCCCGTCGGCGACGACGTGAGGTCGCAATTGAGGCCGGGTCGACGACGTGGCTTTCGATTCCATCCTTCTGCAACACTCGGTGAATCCAATATCCGTCCAACCCCGCCTCCTGAATGACGATGATCGGAAAGGATTTCCCGGTCCGCGCAAACGTCTTCTGCTTGAACTCCAAAAAGCGCGCCAACAGCGCGCCGATGTCCCCAGCGGGCACGCTGTGCTTCGACATCCTCTCGCCGGCGCCTGGCGACAGCGAGGTAATCAGCCAGGTTGAGCGGCTGAGTTCCAATGAAACAAAAATTGCGCCAAGATCGCTGCGGATGGCGCTCGGCGCTTCGGGTTGATGAGCTACAACTTGCATGGCCGTCTCCAGAGTGAATGGTTGCAACCTCACTCTGCCAAAGCGCCGGTCGCCGTCCACCTCCCCATGGGATCTGGATGTGATTCCAGCGCGCCCACATGGCGCCGAGAGGATCGGTCATGGCTGTCGCCGCGACGCGTGTTGATCGATTCGTAATAATAACCACCTAATTGTCAAATGAAAACAGGATATTTTAGATGATAATACTTGAATATCTCTAGACATAGTCTACGTATATCCCCTCCCTTCCTGCGGATATTGCAAATAGTTTTGCAAGAGGCTCATATGCGCGTCATTTTCTGATAGCTACGTCGTCGGGGCGGTTCGTGGAGATGTCGTTGCAGCGCTAGCGCGCGGTTTCGCAGACGATCGATTGTTGGCTGAGGGATGATGGCTTGGCGAAGCGTCGTAACCAGCTGGAGCAGTAGACGCCATGCGCCGGGACGGGTCAGGCGGCAAGTCCCCAGCGGGGAGAGTCCTCGAGCTCGTCTACGAGCGGCTCGAGTAACAAGATCATCAGAAGATGCGCCAGCAGATAAGGCTTGGCCGAACGTTCGTCCGTGCCCGGTGGTCCCTTCAATCCGATTAAACTCTTCAGCCACCGCAACTTCTCCAGATAGGCGGCACAGGCCTTGCCGTCCGGGAAAAGTCGCTGGAACTCGGGAAGCGACCCCGGAAACAAAAGGTCGTTGCGCCGCAGAATATCCATCTTTGTATTCTACATGCAGTGGCTATGGGTGACAACCGGACAGGCATGGACAAAATCAGTTGCCGAAAGTCGTCAGCCGTGTATATTTCCGCGACGGAATCGACGTCGCGTCTGAGAAGAAATCCGCCACTTGATTCACGCCGTCACCCGCATTCAGCCATAGCCCGAGCGGCGAACGTCCGTTCCTTGGGGAGAAGAAGTAATGACGCATGGCGCAGCCGCCCCTCTCGCGCAACACGATGCGGAGGCGGAACTCCGGACCGATAACGAACGGCCGCTCGTCACTTTCGCGCTCTGCGCCTACAATCAGGAACGCTTCATCCGGGAAGCGATCGAAGGCGCTTTTGCGCAAACATACGAACCGTTAGAGATCATTCTCTCCGACGACTGCTCAAGCGACCGCACGTTCGAAATCATGCAGGAAATGGCCGCGGCCTATGCCGGTGCCGCCCGCATCAAACTCAACAGGAACGCCTCCAATTTGGGAATAGCGGGGCATGTCAATCGCCTCATCGAATTGTCGACGAGTCGACTGATCGTCCCCGCCGCCGGCGACGACATATCTCTTCCGCAACGCGTAGAAAAACTTTGCGAAGCTTGGCGGGCCGGGGGGGGCCGAGTTAAATTTATGCACTCTAGTGCTAAGGTTATACATCTCAACTCCGAGTTGACGGGCGAATGTTACACGGGGACCATGCGCGACACCGACACGATCGAGGACATTTTGCTAGCCAAGCATGGCGCACTCTATCCGCTGGGCGCCACCGAGGCTTGGGATCGGGAAATTTTCGAGGCGTTCGGTCCGCTCTTCCGGAATGTCCAATTCGAGGACGTAATCACCTCAGGGAGAGCCGCAGCGATCGGCCAAACAAAGTATATCGACGAACCGCTCGTCCTTTATCGCATGTCGGCGGGTGTGTCCGCTTTAGAACAGTCGACTGTGAGCAAGCTCGGCAGCGGGCGCAGATTAACAGAGTCCTTGCGTCATCGGTATATGATGTCGGTGGAACTCATCTTCGAAATGCGTAGATATGTCCAAAATGGTATTATTGTTGAATTGACAAATAGGCGCAAAGTCGAGTTTTATCGATATTTTCTATCAAAGAACAAGAAAATCAACGCAAGACTATTTATGATATTTCTTCGTCACACTGGCGTCAAAAACGCAATTGTTGAATATTTTAGATATAGAAAGAAAGAATATTACGATTATTTTGTGCCGCTATATAGAAGTTGTTTGGCATGCAGAAAGTTATATTAGATGAGCAGCATGAGTATGTCACGTTAGACTAGAAGAGAGCGGTGGGGAGAGAGTAGTGAGAAAATCAATCTTCGTTTTTTCTGAGTATTTCCGTGGCTTGAATCAGAACGGACGGGCCTGTCGCAAATTTTTGGGAG
>PLZT01000648.1:0-4969 GCA_003152255.1 Methylocystaceae bacterium
CGCAGCAGCGTGACGCGTTCGCGCAGCAGCCGGATCGCCTTGTTCTCGGCCCGCACTTCCTCGGCGAGGTTTTCGATCTCGTCGGCGCGCGCCACCAGCGGGGTTAGGTCAAAGCCGAAAGCGCTTTCGATCTCGCCCCCCTGCCCTCTCCGCGCGAAGCGCTTGCCGTTGGGAGAATCGCGGCGGATGATTAGTCCGGCCTCGACGAGGCAAGCGAGATGGCGGCGCAGCGTCGCAGGGGCCATGCCATGGGCGCGGATTGACAGTTCCCGATTGGACGGGAACACGACGATGCCGGCGCTCCCCTCGCCTGCTTCCTCGTCGTCGCGACGATCGGCGGCGGGCAACGTCAACGCCGTTTCCTGATGGAAAGACAGCAACGCATGCAGGACCGATAGCGCCCGGTCGGTGACGCCAAGCGGCGCCTTGGCTTCGGTCAGCGCCCGAAACAGTCGCCATTTATGGACGACGGTTTCTGAATTACCCGGTTTTCCCGCGAAATCTCTCGCGTTCGCCTGGTTCGCCACCATGGCGAGCGTCAGCGATCGCCGCCCAAAGGGCGTCGTTGGTTGTGTTTGCATGACCTTTTGCCTCGTTCAGGCAAAAGAAATCCGCTCGCCGAAACGGCGCCGACTCTTGACAGCGATTCGCGGAAGTGGGATTCTCTCTGTTGCCACACTTTGAGAAGGGCTTCCGGGACGTCGTTTCGGGGGCCTTTTTCTTTTGTCGCTAAGCTCCTGTGTTAATGCTCACGGGACGCTACACAATACGCTCGCCGTCATTGACGGGATTTGAATTCCTCGTAGAGCGATTGAAGGCGCTCTAAGACAAAATCGCCGAATTCTGGCACTATCCGCCGATCGATTGTCACTGAAACTTTCTCCGCGTTTTGCACAATCTTGGCGAATTTCGTGCCTTCCGGCGTAGTCCAGCTTTCAAAGCGTGTTCGGTCCGCACGCGGCTTTATGGATGCGTATATGCGTCGAAACCGCAGGTCGCTATCGACGGACTGAATTTCTGCCGACGACACCAATGCCCTTACGGTTGCCGCGACGGTCGAATCGGAAAGTCGTTCCGCAAGATCAATCCACCCCCGCCTCCCAACTGCAGGGGCGGGACCAATTGCTTCAATGATCTCTTCAGGAATCCGAGAAATAACTGAAAGCATGTTCGAAAGATCACTCTTGTAAACAGATAGCGCCGTCATGATCGTGTCGCGACGAAAACCTCGTTCTTCCAATCGACGCGCAAATCTCGATTTTTCGATAAACGACAAATCTTGACGCTCGTTGTTCTCCTGCCCTTGAGCGATAACGAGTTCGTCATCGGTAAGGTTTTTTACAGCCGCGCGGACAGTTCGCTTGAGTTCAACAGCGGCTCGCAAGCGACGATGACCGTATGCAACTTGATAGCGCCCGGGTTCAGTTGGATGGGGACGAACCAGGATGGGGACCTGTTGCCCATGTTCTCTGATGGCGTCAACGAGTTTTGAGTGGGCCTCCAATGTAGAGGGCATACGGTCCACAATGAATGAAGGATCTATCCCCGAAGGATCGAGTTCGACGATAACCTGCCCTTCGGCAAGTTGGCGTTCGATGGCGACAGCGCGTTCGGATTGGGCCTTAAATTCGCTCAAAGATTGACCGAGAGCGCCAACGGGAGCCGTCGATGGATTCTTGATCAGCTCAGGTGCGCCGAGAATTGGGCGTGCACGTAGACGCGCGGCTCTCAGTGGATCCACACTGATATTTTCAGTCGAACCAACGCCATCGATCGATGTGCCCCGCTCAGCTTCGGGGCCTTCGCTCGAACCGGCTTTCAAGTTCGCGAAAAGAGCTTTCCGGCTCATGTGGCTCGCCTCCATGCTTTTCGGATCAGTCCCTCGATCTCGCCATTGACCTGGTTCATCGATTCGATTGCCCGATCATAGGTCGATCGCGTGAATTGCTGCCGCTCTACCTCATAGAGCGTTTGATTCGTAATAGACGCATCGGAAATTGCCGTGCTTTTCAGCATGGGGTGAATGAGCACATGCGATCCGAAGATAGACCTCAGAAATGCGACCATTTGATTCTGAGGGCCGTCGCTAGGCTCGAATCTCGTAACGAGATAGTTCATCCAATCGTAATTGGTCGTCCCGCCCGCCGCGGCGACAACTTCCAATAAATCGCCCGTCATCGTCAGGAACTGCGCCATCGACAGCACATCCAGCATTTGTGGATGAACAGTAATCAAGACGGCGGTCGCAGCACTCAAAGCCGACAGAGTCAGATACCCGAGCTGCGGCGGGCAATCGATGATGACAACGTCATAGAGGTTCTGAGCCTCAGCGATCGCGTGAGCGATACGCCCAAAAAACATCGTGTCCCCTGGCGCGCGATTCATGAGAGCTCGCGGCGTCTCGTGTTCAAATTCCATCAACTCCAAATGCGCCGGCACCAAATGCAGATCTGGGATATAAGTGCCCCTTACGATCTCGCTAATTGGCCGGCGCTGTTCGTCATATCGAATTGCGCCGTAGAGCGTGTCATTGGGCCCGACATCAAGTTCCGGCTGAGAGCCAAAAAGAGCGGATAAACTCGCTTGGGGATCGAGATCAATCGCGAGCACACGATATCCATGAAGAGCCAGATACTGCGATAGATGTGCGGCGGTTGTCGTCTTTCCGGACCCGCCTTTGAAATTCATGACCGTGATGATTTGCAGATGTTCGTCCGTCGCTCGATGAGGCAGATATCTGCGATCGCCCCGAGCGCCTTGATCGAGAATTCGACGTAGGTTTTGAATATCCTCGGCCGAATAGGATCGGCGTCCGTTTGTGACGGTAGCAGCGACACCCCGTCCGTCTGCCGCAACTTGCCGTAGATAGCCTTCGTGTATTCCAACCAGCTTTGCGGCTTCCGCAGGCGAAAAATTTCGTATGGTCTTTTCCGCCGACGGCGGAAAATTATTCCGCTGATGTGCTTGCAACTGCTCCGACAATTCATGAGCGTGCCGCTGAATGAGCGTTCGGAGTTCAGTCATTGCGGAAGCTGTGCTGCTGGCTTGGCTCGCCATTTTGAAGAGCCTTTTCTCATGGAATAGAAGCTGCGGAGTTTTGCGAAGTTTTGCGTTTTGGGCGCGTCTAATGGCCATTAATGCCGATTCTTCGCGCCTACGCAAGATTTTTAGTCTTAACGAAAGGTTAATCCACTCTGTTGCTGCGGTTCCGGACCGCTCAAGAGAACGCGAATTGCGAACACGACAATTTGGAACAACAATCCCTTGCCCAGGGTTCGAAGCGCGCTCCTGCAGCCATTGGTTAGCCGCGGCTAACCAGAGAATCCAGCTATCACTGGGCTTCATCGCCCCAAGCAAAAGAACCACAAATTGGCGACAGCCGTTCGTTAGCCGCGGCTAACCGCGAATCTCACATCTCACGATGAAAGGGCGAACGCCAAGAGGCGGCCGAGATTTTGATATTTTCGCCGCTTCGTGAAGGGTGGCTTCGGAGGGCACTCCGAGAATCACTGGGCTCGAGCGAGAACCGAAATCGCACGTCGGATGGGACAACGATCGGACGTCGCCACGGCAGCGAGTTACTAAGATAGAGAACGATGAATACCCGCCTCGGTTCCTGAGCATCTGTCATGAAGCGCCGGGCTTGAGGATCGGCGACGAAAAAGACCCGCTTGAATTTCTGGATATCTCTCCTCACCTGGGGGAGGACGCGGTTGAGCAAACGAGCATGCCGCCTAAAATCAATTGGCGGTAAGCCACTCCCGAAGCTTCGTCCATCTCTTGCGTCCGCCGCCGCTTCCCATCGCGATCGCCATCGCCCGGCGCTGCCCGACGATGACCACGAGACGTTTGCCGCGCGTGACGGCCGTATAGACGAGATTGCGCGCCAGCATGGTGTAATGCTGCGTCGCTAGCGTGATGACGACGGCCGGATATTCCGAGCCTTGCGACTTATGGATCGTCGTCGCATAGGCGGGAACCACAGTGTCGAGTTCGCCAAAAGGATATTCGACCTCGCGTCCGTCGAAGCCGGCGACGAGGAGGCCTTCAACCTCGTCGATGCGCAATACGGTTCCAAGGTCGCCATTGAAGACATCGCGATCGTAATCGTTCTCGGTCTGCATGATCTTGTCGCCGGGCGCGAAAATCGACCCGAATTTCTCGATCTTCGCGGGCGGATTGGGATTGAGGGCTTTTTGAAGATCGGCGTTGAGCGACCGCGCGCCGAGCGCGCCGCGTTGCATCGGGCAGAGAACTTGAATGTCGCGGATCGGATCGAGGCCAAAGCGGCGTGGAATCCGGTCGCGGACAATTTCCACGACCTTCGCCGCTGCCTTCTCGGGATCGTCGGCTTCGACAAACCAAAAATCCGAATCCTCGCCGCGCTTTGGCCATTCCGGCATTTCACCGCGATTGATTCGGTGCGCGTTGACGACGATCCGGCTCTCGGCGGCCTGGCGAAACACCTCGGTCAACCGTGCCACCGGTATCGCGCCGGAATTGATGATGTCGTCGAGCACCTGGCCCGGACCGACCGACGGAAGTTGATCGACGTCGCCGACGAGCAAAAGCGCCGCGCGGGCAGGGATCGCCTTCGCGAGCGAAAACATCAGCGAGACGTCGACCATGCTGGTCTCGTCGATGACCAGCAGATCGCAGTCGAGAGGATTGTCGGCGCCTCGGCGAAAGCCGCCGGTCTTGGGATCGACCTCCAGCAAGCGGTGGATGGTCTTCGCCTCGATGCCGGTCTGTTCGGTCATGCGTTTCGCGGCGCGTCCGGTCGGCGCGGCGAGCAGAATCTTCGTCCCCTTGGCGGCGAGAATGCGCAGAATCGCGTCGAGCAGGGTCGTCTTGCCAACGCCTGGGCCGCCGGTGATCACCATCGCCTTGGAGCGTAGCGCCATTTCAATCGCCGCGCGTTGCGACGCCGCCAGCATCTTGCCTGTCTTTTTCTCGACCCAGGGCAGGG
>PLZT01000648.1:4991-5196 GCA_003152255.1 Methylocystaceae bacterium
ACGTCGAGCAGCTTGGTGGCGAGGGTGACGAGATTCTCGACCGGAAGCCCGCAATGACCGTCGTCGGTCGCCTCTTGCAGGGCGAAGGATACACCGGCGCGCAGCCGCTGCGGGTCGTCGCGGGTCATGCCCATTTTCATGGCCATGGCGTCGGCCGTGCGAAAGCCAATGCCTCTGATGTCGCGGGCGAGCCGATACGGATCCT
>PLZT01000024.1 GCA_003152255.1 Methylocystaceae bacterium
CCGACTAATGATTCCGGGTACTAGGTGCGCTACGGATTCGCTCCAAATTTGCCATGCCAAAATGTTCACGGACGTGCGTCCGCCTCAACATTCCTCTGCCCTCTCCGGTTCTCACGATTGACGTCATTAACAAGAAAAATTTCTCATCTGGTCTCAAATAAACGTCAACTCTGGCCTGGAAGCCGCTGATTTATCAGCGTTTACGTCACTCCGACAGCGGCGGGTCTCTAAATGATCGGATCGACGCGTTTGATCCTCGCAAATCCGCTCCACCAATCCTGATGATGACGGATCATTCTTCCCCCGCTGGGATCGTTTCGCCGTTGACCTGCGCGACGAGCACAGGCGCCGCCGAGAAGGTCAAAACCCGACGCGCCGCTATCGGCGCCTCGATACCCATCTTCGGGTTACGCCCGACGCGCGCTCGTTTGCAGCGGACGCTGAACGTTCCGAAGGAGCGCAGCTTCACCGGTTCGCCTCGAGCGAGCGCGTCGCGAATCTCCGCAAAAGTCGCCTCCAGAATTTCGTCGGCCTGTCGGCGCGAAAGCCCAGTACAGGCGCGATAAATTGCCTCCCGCAAAAAGGCGCGCGTCACGGCGCCCCCATTCTTGTCCCCCCGTCATGCTCAACTCCGCCGCAATCTCGGCAGGATAGATCAGATTTCTTCGAACTCGCAATTCCGTGGACCGCGCATTCAGCTTGCACCGTTTCCCAATGCATGCCGCTTACCCGGCTCGCTTTCTCTCTCGCGCAGCCTTCGCTGCCTTGCCGCGCAACAACGCCATCAGCACGGGACCGAGCGAGAACTCCCCTGCCCTCGCCTTGGCGGTCAAAACGCGCAGATAGCCGCCGGCGCTTTTTATTTCCTCCCCGCGCTGCAGGATCGCGGCGATGACGATCGACGTGTCGTGCTCACCCAAAACTTCGAGCGCTTGCGCCCAGGCGTCGGGAGAAACGCCAATCGCCTTTCGAACCACCGCGGCGGTCGACACGAGATCGCGCCACGAAGAAATTCCGCCCGAAGCGAAATCCAGGATATCGGGACAGGCCTCGAGCACCATCCCGAGTGGATAGGTCCGCGGCGTTGCGGGCTTTTGTTCGGGCTTTGGCGCCCCTGCTCCCAAGATTTCAAGTTCTGGCGCCGATGGAGCCCCGGGGTTCTGGTCGTCGAGATCGGACGCGTCGCCCCTGCCTTCTTGAAGGCTAGGTTCAAGGTCAAAAATATTTGTAGTTTGATTCTTTATGTGGCGCTCGTTTTGGGACTCATTGCCGCTCATATTTCGAGGTTTTACATGGTTCTCCAGCAGCTTACGGATTTCGGCGGCGAGAGCGGCGAGTTCGCCCGCCAAAGCCTCCAAATCGGAACGCAAAAGATTGCGGGCGTAACGGCGCGAGAGCGTCGCGTAGCGCAGATGAAAGCCTTCCCAGTCGCCCGGAACGCCCTCCTCTATCCCGGTGGCGATCATCTTGGCGATGTCGCGCCGCGTCAGCGTGATCTTTTCGCGCAACAGCGCCATCGCCCGGTTCTCGGCCCGCACCTCTTCGGCGAGGTACTCGATTTCGGCGGCGCGCGCGACGAGCGGCATGAGGTCGAAACCAAAGGCGTCCTCGATCGAGCCCCCCTGCCCTCTCCTGGCGAAGCGTTTGCCGTTCGGAGAGTCGCGCCGGATGATCAGCCCGGCGTCGACGAGACAAGCGAGATGGCGTCGCAGCGTCGCCGGCGCCATGCCATGGGCTCGGATCGAGAGTTCCTTGTTGGAAGGGAACACGACGATGCCGGGACCGAACGAATCATTTTCGCCTGCCTTCCCGCCTGCCGGCAAAGTCAGCGCCGTCTCCTGATGGAAGCTCAAGAGCGCGTGCAGCACCGACAGCGCGCGGTCGGTGACGCCGAGCGGCTCCTTGGCTTCAGTCAGCGCGCGATACAGCCGCCATTTGTGCACGACGGTTTCGGATGCGCCTGGTCTCGCGGCGAAATTCTCGGTCGCCGCTTGGCTTGCCACCATGGCAAGCGACAGCGGTCGCCGCCCAAAGGGCGTCGTTGGTTGTGTCTGCATGATCCTTTGCCTCGTTCAGGCAAAAGAAATCTGCTCGCCGAAACGGCGCCGACTCTTGACAGTGATTCGCGGAAGTGTGATTCTCAAAGTGCTTAGATCAGAGAAAGGCTTCCGGGCGGCGACGTTCGGAGGCTTTTTCCTTTTGCGTTTCAGTCTCCTGTTTCGTTGCTAAACTTCGCCTCCTTGAACGCGCGATAAAGCGAATCAAGGTTGGACGAAATAAATCGGCCGAACTCACTCGCATTCTTCGATTTGAGCGAGAGGCTGAAACTGTTTCCAGTGCTGCGGAAGCTTGCGGCGACCGTGTTGTCTTCGGGTGCCCATGACACTGGCTCTATCTCCTTTCGCGCCGCTTTTCGCGGGCTCTTTCGTGCCGCTTTCAGTTGCGTGAGGAGATAATTGAACCGGGTTGCCGCATCCTCGGCTTGGAACTCTTCCGCGCTCACAATCTCCAGGGCAAGGTCGGCGCTCGCAGGTCGTTTCACCTGCTTTTTAAGTTCTTCCCATCTATCGCGCCCGACAGTCCGAGCCGCGCCGATCGCCTCGATCACGGCGGCTGGAACCGTCTCCGCTACGGAGAGCATTCTCGACATCAAGGTGTCATCGATCGTCAACGCTGACTTAATCGTGTCCTTGCTCTGCCCCATATCGAGCAGCTTCTTTGCGAACAGCGCCTTTTCGATGAAAGACAAATTCGCCCGCGCGGTGTTTTCCTGTCCCTGCGCAATGATATGGGCGATATCTTCAAGGTTCTTGATGACAGATCGAACCGGGATCCCGAGTTCCTTGGCGACCCGTGCGCGGCGGTGGCCGAACACGATCATATACCTACCCGGGATTCGCGGATGAGGCCGCACAAGGATCGGGGTCGACTGTCCGTGTTCTCTGATTGCTTCCCGAAGGAGGACGAAGTCTTCGTCCTCGCCTTCGATGCGGTCGGTGACGAACGACTGATCGAGTATATCGACGTCGAGATCAACGACTGCCTCGCCTGCTATCATTTTCTTGGCATTTTCCGCCATCTCATCGATCGAGATCATCATGGATCGCGACGCGCCTCGACGAGCGTAATCGTGCCGAGCTTCACTGTCGGTCTTAAGCGTCTCCGGACCCGTGACGCTCGCTAGGAGGTTCTTGCGCGCCACGTTATCCCCCCTTCTCTTGCGCTAATGTCCAAGAATCGTGGGCGATTCCTAAATTCTGCACGGCTGTCAAATTCAGCTTCATTTGCGCCCCCAAGCCTTGTGAACCAAAGCTGCGATTTCCTCATTGACAGCGTTTAGAGCCTCTAAGGCGCGATCGTAGGTGGCGCGAGTGAACTGGGATCGTTCAACCTCGTACAGTGTCTGGTTCGTGATGCCCGCGTCCGAGATCGCAGTGGACTTTACCATCGGGTTTTTCAGCATCTGTTTGGGAAACAGGGCCTGCATGAAACCAACCATTTGAGCTTGAGGGCCATCAGTCGGCTCGTAGCGAGTGACGAGATATCGAAACCATTTGAGGCGAACATCGGCTCCGGCCCCGCTAATGGACTGCAGAATCCCACCGAGCATCAGCAGAAACTGACTCATGGACATCACGTCCAGCATCTGGGGGTGGATCGTGATCAGGACAGAGGTGGACGCGGTCAGAGCTGTCAAAGTGAGATAGCCGAGCTGCGGGGGACAATCGATCACCACCAGGTCATAGCGCTGATCGACTTCCTTCAGCGCGTCGGTAATGCGGGTGAAGAACAACCGCCCGTCTGCGGATGATTTGTTTGAGGCGGCGAGGGGAGTGTCATATTCATATTCTTGAAGTTCCAAGTTTGCCGGCACGATGTCGAGACCCGGAAAATTTGTGGGGCGAATGACGTGCGAAATCGGTTTTCTGGATTCATCATACCGAAGAGCTTCGTACAGTGAGGGATTCCTATCGAGTTCGGGCTGAATTCCGTGGAGGGCGGAAAGCGATGCCTGAGGGTCGAGATCAATTGCGAGGACACGGTGACCTGTGAGGGCCAGATGCTGCGCGAGATGTGCTGCCGTCGTCGTCTTTCCGCTGCCCCCCTTGAAATTGACAACGGCAATGACCTGCAGACGCTCCTCCGCTCTTCTGTGTGGAACATACTTTTTGAAATCCGCACGACCGTGACGATCAAGATACAGCCGCAGCTCCAACATTTGCTCTGCCGTGTATGTTCGCCGGCCCGAGGCCGAGGTGGTCGGAGTCGGTCCCTTGCCCTCAAGATGAAGCTTCTTAATATTGGATGGCGTCACCCCCAAGAAGTAGGCAACCTCCGCCAGCGAGAACGGACGCAGACTTTTAATGGCGTCGGGCGGATAATGCTCAAGGCGGAGCATGTTCAGCTTATCCGAGATCAATTCCCCCTGTTGGAGAATGATCTCGTGGAAGCTGAAACCGTCCATCTCGTCGACAGCTGCCGTTGCATTCATCTGTGCCATTTCCCGGAATAACGCTTTTCCGCGCCATCTCACGCTTCAAGCGGGAATTATGCCCGATTCTCTCCTGACCGCAACGTTTTTTAAGTTAACGAAAAGTTAACGCCGTTCGGGAGCAGTTGGTTGATTAAAGCTGAGGGAGCGTCGCAAACAAGCATTTGATTTGTCATCATTTTTGTTATTATGCACGGCTGTCAAAACCAGGCAGATTGGCCTAGGCAGCCCGCTAATTGAGGACCAAGGCATTTGGATTATTCGAACGACACGCAAATGCCTGCGGCGTTCATGCGCCGATTTCCGCAATTCTCGACGCCGGAATTCCCATCTTGCGCGCTTTGTCCGCGAAGTTCTCGACGATTCCGGAACCTGGGAAGACGATGAGCCCGATCGGAAGCGCTTCGAGCATAACGTCGTTGCGCTTGAACGGCGCGGCGTTCTTGTGCCAGCTCCAATGGGGTTTGAACGCGACTTGCGCGACTTTGCGGTTATCGGCCCAGCAGGCGGCAATGCGTTCTGCGCCTATTGTCGTCGAGATCGCGGCCAACGCGATCCGCCTTGCGGTGGGGAAGATTCACGAAGGACCAGAGGAGGTCGGGAAGATCGGCCTCCAGCCACGTGTCGATGAAAAGCCCCGACAAGGTTTCGACAACGGATTCGAGCGCCAATGCAGCCGCGTCGGAGGAGGGCAGGGGGCGGGAATCGGGGTCGTCCTCGAAGGGTCGATATCCGAGAAGGGCAGGCTCGGCGAGGAGATGCGGGGACGGCGACCTCTCGTCGTGATCCGAATGAGGTCCGTCAAAGGGCGGAGTGGAGATTTCGTTGACCACGGCGTTGGAACTTTCGCTTACGGCCGCGCCGATCGCGGCCTGACCGCGATCTTGAGCCACAGGCGGAACGCGCCGCACCGGAAGGGCCGAAGCAACGCGGAGGACGCTTCCCCCCGGCTTACTTGCGCGCAAGGAATGCCCGCCGAGAAGCGGCCGGGCAGGGGAAAGAAGTCGGCGGGAAGCGTTGCGGCTAACGAGGCGCTTGTGGCGTCATCGCTGCTCTTTCAGGCAGGCCGACGCGCGGCCCTCTGAATGAAAGTTACGCCATTGCGGCGAAGCTCGTCCAGGCTCCCCACGCTGTTTTGATCAGAAGAAATTATTGCCCCGCCTGCGCCAAACTCAATTTGGGCCATGTGGGCAAGCCGAAATGATCGTGACAAAGTGAGACTGTTGCCAGGCCATACAATATTTTGTATGGTGCGCCCGATGACCGAGCCGATCCCTGTCGAATTTCGCGGCGGCGCACTGGACGACCTCCGCACCTTCCCGCTTTCGGCTCGGCGCGAAGCGGGCCATCAACTTGACTTGGCGCAACGTGGTGGCGAACCTGACGATTGGAAGCCGATGCCTACGATTGGGCGGGGCGTTCGAGAAATTCGGATCCGAGACGCAGCGGGCGCGTTCCGCATCATCTATTTGGCCAAGTTCGCCGCCGCTGTTTACGTGCTGCATTGCTTCCAAAAGAAGACGCAAAAGACGAGCAAGACAGATCTGGACGTGGCGGAGAAGCGGTATCGAGAGTTGATAAAGGAGCTAGGCCAATGAGCAACGAGCGTTTCGACAATGTGTGGGACGCGATCGAGGATACGCCCGAGGAAGCGGAAAACATGAAGCTTCGCTCGACTCTGATGCTGGCGCTAAAAGACCACATTTCTCGGACGGGCCTCAGTCAATCGCAGGCCGCCAAGCTGTTTGGCGTCACACAGCCGCGTATCTCCGATCTCATGCGCGGCAAGATCAACCTGTTCGGCTTGGACGCCCTCGTAAACATGGCGGCGGCGGCGGGACTGCATGTCGAAATGCATGTGCGCGACGCAGCATGAGAGGGACCTGAATTGAAGCGGGAAGCGACGATCATCTCGGGGTCAGATCTCTACATTTGATGGTAGTGTAACCTTGAGCGCCAGGGAACGGTCCATGTGAGACCGCGCCCTACTTATTCAAGCGGTGGCCCGCTTGCTTAAATAAGGGCTCCCGCGACGCAAGCGGCCTTAAACAAGGACAGGTCTCACGGAGTTCAAGCTTCGGTTTGCAAGTCTCGACGGGTCGGCAAACGTCGTCGACGAGCAAACGCCGGCGAATAACCGGTACCTTAAGGACGCCAATTGCACGGTACAGTCAGCCATGCCTTTCGAAGAATTGAACGCCGCACAGGTTCGGATCGAAATTGCCGGCATCTCGCCTCCGATATGGCGACGACTCGTTGTTCCAATCTCCTGGAACCTGCATCAACTGCATTTGGGTATCCAAGCCGCTTTCAATTGGTGGAATTGCCACCTCCACGAATTTCAAATCGGCGGATTGCGTTACGGCGACCTCGAAATCGGAGACGATATGTCGTCCGATCTGGAACCACGATTGTTCGACGAGCGCGAAGTTCGGATGAGCGACTTCACGAGCGCACCTGGGATTGCCTTCGAATATCGGTACGATTTCGGGGACTGCTGGGACCATGTCGTCGACATCGAAACGAAGCTGGCGCTCGCCGTCCCCCCGAAACTCGGAACTTGTGTCGCCGGCGCCCGCGCGCGGCCGCCTGAAGATGTCGGCGGCAAGTGGGGATATGAGAATTTCCTGGAGACAATTTCGGACCCGCGGCATCCGGAGCATGGCGAGACAAAAAGATGGTGCGGCGGGCATTTTGATCCCGAGTGGTTCGACCTCTCGATCGCTGACAAAGACGTGAGGAGTGCTCTGCGGCCACGCGTGAGGCGACGACTTCATCAACCGAAGCCGAAAAAATCGACGGCGACATAATTCGGCGTCCCAAGGCGCGGATCACGCGCGAGGTTGAAGAACGAAGGCAATCGTCAGTTCCAATGCCGCCAATACCCGGCGCGGGTCGGGGATGAGCTTTCAATAAAGTCCGGGAATCAGCCGCGACGTCCGAGCGCGCTAAGCGTCATATTCGGCGCCGAAATGCGACCGCAGCAGTCTTTCCTCCGCGTGAATGCGCGCGAGGAGCGCTGGGATGATGAACGCAGTCAGCAGCACGCCGACACCCGAACGAAAGGCGAGACCCAGCCCAGCGAGTTGACGAGCAGCCCGAGATAGCTGGGGATGACGGATGGCGCCGTAGACGCCACTGGTGACCAGCGTGTGCCCCGGCTGGACGGCTGCCAGCCAGCTGAACGCTAGAGTCTTTCCGCCATTGATTGAATCGAGGGGGATTCCCGAATCGGCTTCGATCTGATTCAAACTTCGTGCTGGAGTTTGGAGGCCAGCACGGATGGCTCGAGCCTATTCTCTTGATCTTCGTGAGCGTGTTGTCGGGGCGGTTTTGCGCGGGGAGACTTGCCGGGCGGTCGCCGCCGCCTTTGACGTCAGCGTCGCCAGTGTCGTGAAGTGGTCGCAACGGGCGCGCGCGACCGGCAGCCCGGCGGCGAAGGCGATGGGCGGCAAGCGGCCGTATCTGCTCGAAGGTCAGCGCGGCTTTCTCCTGGCGCGTTTAAGCGAAAAGCCGGACCTGACCTTGCAGGCGCTGCTTTTGGAGTTGCGCACGCGGGGCATCGTCGTCTCCTGCGACACCTTGTGGCGGTTTCTGCGCCGGGAAAAGATCAGTTTCAAAAAAAACGCTGTTCGCCGTCGAGCAAGATCGCCCTGATGTCGCGCGTCGTCGCGCCGTGTGGAAGAAAATTCAGTCGCGGCTCGATCCAAAACGCCTTGTCTTCATCGACGAGAGTGTGCTGCAGAGGCACGGAAGGAGTTCGCTATGAACTGACACCGTATCGTAAAGCTGCG
>PLZT01000355.1 GCA_003152255.1 Methylocystaceae bacterium
GCGCCCATGTCGTGGCGCTCGCCCGCACGCAGGGCGCGCTTGACGAACTCGACGACGAGATCGGCGCGATGGGCGGCCAGGCGACGCTGGTCCCCTGCGACCTCGCCGACTTCGACGCGCTTGACCGGCTTGGCGCCGCCTTGTTCGAGCGCTTCGGCCGGCTCGACGTTCTCGTGGGCAATGGCGGTATCCTGGGGCCGCTCACGCCGCTCGCCCATGCCGATCCGAAGGACTGGAACAAGGTGATGGCGGTCAACGTCACCGCCAATTGGCGGTTGATCCGCTCGCTGGACCCGCTGCTGCGGGCTTCAAGCGCCGGACGCGCCCTGTTCATCACCTCGGGCGCGGCGCACCGCGCGCGCATGAAGCCTTATTGGGGCCCCTACGCCGTCTCGAAAGCCGCGCTGGAAGCAATCGCCCGCACCTATGCGGCGGAAACTGAGAACACCAGTTCGATCAAAGTGATGCTCGCCAACCCCGGCCCGTTGCGAACCCGCATGCGCGCGCTGGCCATGCCCGGCGAAGACCCCGCGACGCTTCGAGCGCCCGAGGAATTCGCGGAAAAGGCGATTCCGCTCTGCGCGCCGGAATGGCGCGAGAGCGGCAGGCTTTACGATTTTCCGAGCAACCGCGTGCTGGATTTCGCCGCGCCGATCTAGCGGTTGAAATTTGACGCTTGGAACCCTGTTTCGGGCTCTGAGCGGGGGCGATCAGTTCAGCTGTCTTCTGAATGAACGGACTAAAAACTGATGACCGAAAACATCGGCAGCGGATTTCGTAATGCAGATAGCGAGTTGTTCAGCAAGCTCGTTCGCTGTCTGGATTTTATGAACGAACTTCCATTCTTCAAGGCGTATAAATCCCATTCATGGCAAACGCTGAAAATCGAACCGGAGCAGGTCGTCCTAGACGTTGCTTGCGGAACGGGCTCAGACCTGATCCATCTCGCCAGTCATTATCCAGCAACGAATTTTATTGGCGTCGATAAGAGTGAGAACTTCCTCGCCATTGCGAAGGCGCGAGCGGCATCTTTGCCAAACATTCAGTTCCTGCCAGGAGATGGCCAGCGGCTTCCCCTGGGAGATGGCGCGGTCGACGCCGCACGCATTGATCGGTCGCTGCAACATATGGAAACG
Source organism: Methylocystaceae bacterium (assembly GCA_003152255.1). The sequence continues at coordinate 1,137 of PLZT01000355.1, forward strand.
CCTGCCGCCGTCCTGAAAGATATAGCCCGCGTCACCAAGATCGGCGGTCGCATCGTCGCTTGCGAACCTGATTGGGAAACCTTTGTCCTGTTCAATGGCGAATTTGATGACAGCGGGAAAATCGCGGGTTTATTCCGGCGTTCCATCCGCAATCCCTTCATCGGGCGAGAGCTGGCGTCGCTGATGAATGAATGCGGGGTCGAACATCTTCACTCCCACGTGCACGCTTTCTGGACCAACAAGCTGGAAGACGCCAATGTCATCTTTGATCTTCGGAAAGTCAAAGACCAGTGTGCGGCCGCGGACATGATCACGCGGGAAGACACGGACAATTGGTGGGCGTTATCCGAGCAAGCGTCACAGAAGGGAACTTTTTTCGCGGGACTCAATATCGTGGAAACGAGCGGCGTCGTCGCATAGCCGCGCCAATCACGCCCTCTCAAGGATTTCGACCATTAGCGCGCCAAAACACGCCGCGGGAGACGGCCGAGCCGCCGCTCCCGCGCCGATGCGAACCGTTTACTTCGTGATGAGATGACGGTGCCTGAAGGGCGGCGGCGGCTGATCGGGAACATAAGCGAGCGTAAGACGCTCGATCCCGGCGGTGAGGCCAATACCCGGGCCGCCCTCGACTTCCAAAGGCTGCAAGGAAACCGTATTGTCGGAGCCGCCGACCAGCAAGGCGCCGCCTCCGCCCACGCCAGCCTTGACCGTGGTTTCCGGACCGACGTAATCGCCCGCGAGCGCGCCCGGCCCCACATGCCCGGTCGCCGCCGCGACCAGCCAAACGATGTCGCCGGGGCCGTTGATGGTCAGGTTGGCTCCGAGCTTGGACAGAGTGCCAATGTAATGCGCGGGAGCCGCGCGTTCGTCGACGCCTTGAAAAACGCAATCCAACGTCTGATTTTCGACGATAACCGTGATGTTATTGCCGGAAAGGTGGCATTGCAGCGCGCCAGCCCTCTCGCCCGCGGAGACGACGCCAGGAGCGAACGCCGCCAGGAGAACCGCCCCGCATAACGCTTGCGCGGCTCTCTTGCGTCTCGAATTCAATAAATTGCGCATGTCAGCCCTCCATTTTTTCTTCAACGCGCCCCCGCCGCCCGCGAGGCGCCAAAGGAATGACGCAAGCCAAGCCGCGCCATTGGCTTGAACGTAAGCCGCGATTGCCCGAAAGCAAGGCGCGCGGGCGGCCAAGTCGACGTTTCACGCCGCGAAATGGCGCGACCAACCGTCGCGCCTCTCGCCGCGCCGGGCGTTGCACGCGTGATTCTTGATCCTTCGGGCGGAATCGGGCACAAGTCCGAACAGACCAAGCCGGTCCCGGCGCGAGTCGCCTGTCTTCTTCACGAAAGGTCGCCATGTCC
>PLZT01000533.1 GCA_003152255.1 Methylocystaceae bacterium
TCCACGGGCCTCGCTCAATCGCCGAAATCACGATCAAAACGGGGGCGTGGTAAAATACATGGAAATCCGGGTTGGCTAGGCTCTCGTAAAGGTGCGCCGGCAGAGCCGCCGGTCTGACGTTCAGCATATGAGCCTTGGCGTCATGCGACATTCGATCAAGCAGACGCGGGTCTCGAACAACCGAGAAGGACCACGGCTGTTGATTGACCGCGCTTGGCGCATGGATCGCCGCCTCAATCAAGCGCGTGACCGTTTCCTGGGGTAAAGGATCCGTTCGATAATCCCGAACGGAACGACGTTCGAAAATTGCATCCATGAGTTCCATGTTCGGATCCCGTCCCTGAAAGCCAATGACCGGGATTGAGACTGACTCCGCCTGGACTTCACCGCAAGAGCGATCTCTTTCATCGCTATTCAATCGAACGGGCTGTTGTGTCACGGGAGCGATGGCGCCCACGCATTCGAGTTGCGCCCGCGCCCCGTTAACGGATCGGACACGTATTCCTCGCCCGAATCGCGCGACCCTGATTCGGGCGGTGTTTGTTCGGCTTGCGTGCGGATATTCCAAAAACGGGACGACGAGATGCATGCGTCCCGCAAGATTTGAAAAAAGCCTTGGATTTGTCGCCGCGGAGCCCATGGCCGAGCGAAATGCGCGCGGACGGTCGGTCGCGCGAACTAAAGGAAATCGTTTCGTCGCACCTCTTACCATCAGGGGATCGCGGGGCTATATCTCAAGCTGATCTTGTCTGACCCTTGGAGACAGTTGATGGCGAAATTCATGACCATCCCGACGGTCCTCATTGTCTCGATTGCCCTCTTGCTTCCCGCCGGCGCGCAATCGGTTGATCCATCCGTGGGTCGACATCTCGCCGAGACGACATGCGGCGCGTGTCATCAGATTGGATCGGCGGGCTGGCCCCAAAACGCGAAACCCGTCGCGCCGAGTTTCCAGGACATCAGTCGCATGCCGTCGACGAACGAACTCTCGATCAAGGTTTTCCTTCGCACTTCGCATCCGACAATGCCGAATATCATACTGAGCCCTGAAGAGATTGATTCCGTCGCCGCCTATATCGTCGGCCTAGCGGGAAAATAGGCTTCCGTCGCGATGAGCGCGTGCGCCAAGATCAATCCCGGCGACGCGCCATTCCCCGTCATCTCGAAGATCCCGCCGCTCAACATGGCCTTCGTTCGCGAGATTGATTCAGGCCATCCAGCGNNGGCTTCGGCTTCGCTTTTTTGACCGGAGGCTTCGGATGAGGTTTGGCGACGGGCGCTTTTTTGGCGACGGGTTTTGCTTGCGCGCCCTCCTCCGCGTTCGATGACGTCGCGCTCATGGCGGGGGCCGCGGGCTCGGCGCTCGGAGCCGCCTGGCTGTTGGAGCTTTCCGCTTGGGTTGCGCTCGGAGGGGCGGCGTTGGCGTCCGGCATTTCCTTGTTGTCCGGCATGTCTTTCTGTCCCGCGGCGTCGGCGGCGGGAGCTTCGGCCGCTGGCTCGGCGGGGACCGCCGATTGGATTTCCTTGGGCGCGGCCTCGGGCGCTGTTGGGGCCGCCGCCTGTGACGGCGCCTTGGCTTTAGGCTCGATCGCGGCCCGCTCGCGATGGATGAGGCCGTTGATTTCGTCGAGCTTGCTATTCACGAGCGCGCGGAACTCGTCGGCCTTGTCGGGCGGCGTGGCGTAAACGCCCGCGCCAAAGCCGACCGCGCCCGAGATCGCGGCCGTGATCAATGTCGATAAAATGCGCCGGGCCATTTTTCCTGTCCTCCCTGAATGAATTATCCCAAACTTCCGCGAGGGGCGGCGTTTCATCAACACCCCGCGGTCGTTAGACTAAGCTGGCGAAGCGGCAGGATTGAGGCCGTGCGGCAGCGGCGGCGCGGCTTCCAACTCGCCAAGGCGCGAGCGACGCCTTGGGATCGCGGGGCGCGATTGCGCGCGGCGTGAACTCGGCGAGACATTGCCGCGCCGTTTGTCTTTCGGGGGCTTGAATTCGCGCATTGCAGCGCCAGTTGGGGTTAAAAGTGCTGGTGCTTCTCATCAGCAAATCCTCTCAGGTAATGCGATGCCCGGCCAGCGATGGCCGGGATTTTTTTCGCGCCAACCGAGCCTTGACGATCATCGTCCGCGCCGGGTTGAATTAATTTCCCATGACGGTCGGCCGAAATTAAAATGCGATCGAAACCCGCGAGGCGCTGGCCCAAAAACCGGCGACGTTCTTGCGTTCCGCGCCGAGAGGACATGATGGGTGGGACTGAACCGCTGCGTCCGCGAATGGTCGGATGGGTCGCAAAGCCGCTTTTGCTGACGCTCGGCGTTTTCGAAATCGCCTGGATATCCCATCAGCATATGCGTTACTTTTCGAACGATCCAAGGGAGATGGCCTATCCGATATTTGGCGTCTTAACATTGTTGACCGCGATTTGCATGCTATTCGGGCGGCTTCGATGGTTTGTTACGACCATGTGTATTTTTGGAACGTTAAGAGCGATTTTTTGGATTCTGACGGCCAACGGCTTCGATCTCAACAAAGTTGTTTATATTAGAGGTCTATCGGTAGAGCTGAAACATTATTATTTCTATTCGCTCTTCACGTTTCCTCTGGCGCTGTTCTACACGCTACTGCCCCGCGAGCAACCGGAGGTCGCCGCGCCAGCGCCAACGAAGCGCTTCGCGCTGACCGAGCAAAACTGGCACGAATGGTTGCTGGCGTCGCTACGCGCCGCAGGCGTCCGCCGCCTACGCTTGGACCCTTATTGGCACGTTGTCGCGCCTGTGATCACGATGTTTTGCCTGACCGCGTTCATGTTGGCGCTTAATGCGATTATCGATCGCATGGGGTCCGGCCGCTCCTTGCCCGACCGCCAAGTCGCTTTCTATCTGCGCTTGGCCTCGATTCCCTTTGCTATTTTCATCGTCTCGCGGATTTACAATCGTTGTTTGCGGCTCGCGTGGCAATCGCGGGCGCGCGGCGCCGAACGCGAGCTGATGCGGAACACTTCGAGACGCCCGGTGCTGTATCTTCGATCCTTCGCGCTCGACGCGCAATTGGGCCGGCCGTCGTGGATGGAGCGTTTTCTCGGCACGATCCCCTTGGCCACCGCCGAACAAGCCATCGTGAAAGTGTTGCGAAAATACGGCCCGGTCATCGCGATCGGGAGGCCCGGCGAGGCGCTGCCGCCTTTGGGCGCCGCGCGGTTCTACGTCTCGGACGAACTTTGGAAGAGCAAGGTGGAAGACACCGCACGCGTCGCGCAACTCGTGGTCTGGGCCACGGGATTGAGCGAGGGCCTGCATTGGGAGCTGGATTTTCTCATCAAGAACGTGCCGCCCGAGAAGCTGGTGATATGGGCGCATCCGCATCTATTGCGTTTATCCGAGGCGCGGCGCGAAAAGGAGTGGCGCGCCTTTCGAGCGTCGCTTGGCCGGTTATTTCCGAAACCGTTGCCTGAACGGCTGGGCGCCGTGCGGTTCTTTTATTTCAAAGCGGATCACGAACCGGTCGGTGTGGCCTCCACGTGGGTGTTTGGCGCCAATGCACGCGCATTGCGCGCGGCGCTCGACGTGATCGGCCTAAAAAAATAAGCGTTGCGGCGGAATAAGGCGATGGTCGGTAGTGCATATTTTTAAAAGAAGGCGCACCGGTTGAGCGGGCAAAGCAGTATTGGATGAGAGACACCAGCGATGGAGTTGGTTTTTCTTGGGAAGGCCAACACCCACGGGCTGAACAGCGTTAAGCTTCCGGCTTATCTTCTATGTCTTCCTCAAGCGTCAATCGGTCGCATTGATTCGCGAGGCGGCCAAAATTACCTCTCGACCACATCCCTCCTATCCTTGAAACTTAGCCCGGCCCCGAGCCGGGCTGCTTTTTTTGAGCCTAACTGGCCCTTTTCCATGGTGAGTAGGCCGGAGGGATT
>PLZT01000001.1 GCA_003152255.1 Methylocystaceae bacterium
AAAATCAGCAATGCGCGTCGGTCGGGTGAATAAGACGGGTTAATTCCATAGCTCCCTGTCGCCAAGCCGCGCCACTGGCGCGGCTTATTTTATTTGCCGCCAAAAAACCTTTCACGGCGGCGAACAGGCCTTTTGGCTTGGGTGGGGCCGTCTCTTCCGGCGGGCCACTGGCGCGATGGCATACGAGCACCACAACTGGTTTACTGCAAAAAGCGAAGCCAATTCATGCTCCCGTGTGATTTCAGCGAACATACGGTCTAGCAGAGGAACCCTTATGGTCGCGTCTTCGTTGGAAGCTTGTCGGTTCGCAATACGTCAAAATCGGAAAACCTCATGCGAAAGCTCACGATTGCGATGGCCGCATCTGCCGCCATCGTCTGCCTGAGTTCGATAGGCGGGAGCGCCAACGCGATGACTGGTCCGGGGTCATCGAAACGTCTCCTCTCCGGCACCAATTACACACAGCGACAGGAGGCGGCCTGCCACGGCTGGGGGCCCGTTTATCCGCCAGGATACGTCCATTAGTGTGGCCGGTGGCGTTGCAGGTGTCGCCCCTGCTGGTAACCGGCGAAACGGTGTAGCAGGCGGCACCCCAGACAATTTACCGCTCTCACTTTGCACCAGAGCCACCCCGGCAATGCTTGCAACGCGATGCCTGTTCGAATCTGGAACCATCCGAGCGTGGGAGCGTTTAACTCCCGATATGGAGAGACAACAATAATGAAAATTGCCCAGATTGCGCCGCTGGTTGAGATCGTTGCTCCAAGGCTCTATGGCGGCACCGAACGAGTTGTTTCTTATCTTACCGAAGAACTCGTTCACCTGGGCCATGACGTCACTCTGTTCGCCAGCGGGGATTCTCTCACGTCCGCTAATCTCGTCCCTTGCGTCCCGCGGGCGCTGCGGCTCGACAACCAGATCCACGACACGATTCCCTACTACATGATCATGCTCGACCGGGTGCGCCAGCAGGCCCATAACTTCGATATCCTCCATTTTCACGTCGATTTTTTCCACTTCCCGCTATTCCGTTCGATCGCGCGGCGCACGGTGACCACCCTGCATGGACGGCAGGATCTTCCGGATTTGCTGCCTTTCTATAAGGCCTTCGACGATATGCCGTTGGTGTCGATTTCCGACGCGCAACGGCAGCCCATTCCGAAAGCTAATTTCGTGGCTACGATTTATCACGGCCTGTCGCTCAAAATGCATAGCCCCACCTTCGATCCGCGCGGGGGTTACGTCGCCTTTCTCGGCCGCATCTCGCCTGAGAAAGGTCCTGAGCGGGCGATTCACATCGCTCGCGCATTGGGAGTTCCTCTCAAGATCGCCGCGAAAGTGGACAAAGTTGATGAAGCCTATTTTCGCGAGTGCGTCGCGCCATTGCTCAATGGTCCGGGCGTCGAATTCATTGGCGAGATCAATGAACGGCAAAAGACGGAATTTCTTGGCGAAACGCTTGCTCTTCTTTTTCCGATCGACTGGCCGGAACCTTTCGGTCTGACGATGATCGAGTCGATGGCTTGCGGCACGCCTGTGCTTGCGTTCCGACGCGGCTCTGTTCCTGAAATAATTGATGACGGCGTAACAGGCATGATCGTCGACGGCATGGAGCAAGCTGCCGCTGCGCTGCCGCAAGTTCTGGCGCTTGACCGCCGCGCGGTTCATCGACGTTTCGAAGAACGCTTTTCAGCTGCCCGTATGGCCGGGAACTACGTGAAATTATATCGTTCGATGTTGTTGCCAGCCTTTGCTGCCGCGCTTGATCGAGAAGGCGTTGGCGCTGTCCTGCAGCCGGAGCTTGATTGGCCTGAGGCTTCAAGTTGACAAAAGCGGCGTCGCCACCGGCGGTCGAGTACCAAGCTGCACTAGATGCAGTTGATTTGCCAACAACGCCGACAGTCGATTCTGACTGGATCATGGTTGAGGAAGGTTTCACGCTCGCGCGTGAGCACGAGCTGGAATCGCTGTTCGCGATCGGGAACGGCTACGCAGGATCGCGTGGATCGCTTGCTGAGGGCAGTGCGCTCTCCGCACCTGCCACCTCCGTAGCAGGGGTATATGATTCAGAACCGGGATCTGCGCCGGGCCTCGTAATGGTCGCGGACTGGACTCGTCTGTCCGCCACAATCGACGGCAACCGCCTTCGGCTGGATCAGGGGCATAATCTGGAACATCGCCGCATCCTCGACATGCGGCAAGGTATTCTCTGGAGGGAGTGGCGGCATCAGGACGGAGCCGGTCGGATCACGCGGCTGCGAGAGCTGCGCCTCGCCTCCATGATGGACCGTCACCTCCTGGTTCAATGTGTTACGATCACGCCCGAAAACTACAGCGGAAGGGTGTCCATCGACGCCGCACTGACCGGTCCCGTAGCCCTGGTCACCAGTAGCGGAACGAACGTTGCCATGGCGGTGGCGCACCGCGTCGTGGATCCTGGCGGCCACTCGATAGACTCAACCGAGCTGGTGGATGGCCGGCAAAGCCTTGAAGTGAGATTGGGCGAAACATACCGGCTCGATCGCATCGTCGCCTTGCACACGTCCGGGGACACGGGCGAGCCGGGCGCGATGGCACGCACGCATGCCGAGCGCGCGATCGAGCACATGACCGACGTCATTAGTGAACACCGTGATGCCTGGCTGGCAAGATGGGGGGCATCCGACCTTCGGATCGACGGCGATCCTGCGGCGCAGCGCGCGTTACGTTTTGCGATTTACCATCTGCTGAGTGCTGCGAACCCGCAAGACGATCGCGTGTCGATTGGTGCCCGCGGGCTGAGCGGAACCGGCTACAAGGGGCATGTGTTCTGGGACACCGACATTTTCATGCTGCCCTTTTTCATGCTCACTTATCCGGAGGCGGCGCGCGCGCTCGTCATGTACCGCTACCACACGCTTGCTGCGGCACGAGCCAAAGCCGCCCGTCTCGAGTATCGCGGCGCACTCTACGCCTGGGAGTCGGCCGATAGCGGCGACGATGTGACGCCCCCATTTGTCATCGCTCCCGACGGCGAGATCGTTCGGTTCCTCACAGGAGAGCAAGAGCAACACATCAGTGCAGATGTCGCCTTCGGCGTGTGGAGCTATTGGCGATCTACCGGCGACGATCGTTTCCTTATCGACGCGGGCGCGGAGATTCTGATCGAGACAGCCCGCTTCTGGGCAAGCCGCGCCGAGCATGAAGAAGATGGGCGCTACCATATCCGTGGAGTCATTGGGCCCGATGAATACCACGAGACGGTAGATGACAACGCCTACACCAATGGCATGGCGCAGTGGAACCTAGAGGTCGCGCAAGAGATTGCGGATCTTATTGCGGACCGTTGGCCTGGGCAGTGGCAGGCGCTGTCGCGCCGGCTCGGCATCGAAGCGGAGGAGCCGCGCGGGTGGCAGCGCGTGGCTCGCGATCTCTATACTGGCTTCGACGAACAGACCGGCCTGTTCGAGCAGTTCCACGGTTACTTCGCTTTGGAGGATATCGACCTTGCCTCGTTTGCGCCGCGAACCGCGCCGATGGATGTGCTGCTCGGTCGCGAGCGCATTGCGCGGTCGAAGGTCATCAAGCAGCCTGATGTGCTGATGCTGGTGTATCTCCTCTGGGACCGCATGCCAGCGGAGGTCCGCAAAGCCAATTTTGAATATTACGAGCCGCGCTGTGGACATGGAAGCTCGCTGAGCCCGGCAATCCACGCGCTCGTGGCGGCGCGCCTTGGCGACACTGCGCTGGCGGAGCGTTATTTCCGGCAAGCGGCCGATATTGATCTGGCAGACAACATGGGCAACTCGGCTGGCGGCATTCACGCGGCGGCCCTCGGTGGCTTATGGCAGGCCGCCGTGTTCGGCTTTGCCGGCTTGCGCCTCACCGAGGACGGGCCAGAGCATCACCCAAATCTTCCGGCTAGCTGGCGCAGCCTATCAATGCGCTTTCAGTGGCGGGGCCGGTGGCACGAGCTCACTCTACCCGAAGGTGAAGGAAGGAATTGCAGAACAGGGAATGATCCATGAGCGAACCGGTCATCCTTGTCCCGCTCGACGGCACGGAGCAGGCGCTGGCTGCACTGCCAGTGGCAAAAGTGCTCGCCGAGATCGATCGAGCGGCTCTCTATATTTTGTATGTCGGCGAGCGTGAGCCGCCAGGCGCGGAGCTGCGCGATCGACTCGCGCACGGGACTCCGGTTCTCGACGGCCTCACCATCTACCCCCGCGTTGGAATGCCGGCTGCGCAAATTCTGCAGGTCGCGCGGGAGATGAACCCGCGACTGATTGTCATGTGCAAGCACAGCGGCGCCGAGCGCGGAAAGATGCTGGGCCGCACGGCGATGAAGGTGCTTCATGATGCTCCTTGTCCTATGGTGCTGGTCCCCCCGGAGCGCGGTGCTATGCCATGGCGTCTTCAGCATGTTTTGGTGCCGCACGATGGGACGCCTACCACCAGCGCCGCACTGCAAGGTGCGACACAGCTTGCCGACCGAGCTCGCGCCGAGCTGCTGGTGGCTCACGTGACGGACATTAGGGCTGCCCCTACAGAGCCCGGCTCTCTCACCACGCCAAGTTATGTCGATCAGCCGCAGCACGAATGGCCCGCTTGGAGCAGTGAGTTTGTCGAGCGACTCGCATGCATTTGCCCGCTCGGCCATTTGCACGTGCGGGTATTCCTCGCTCACGGCGATCCCGCCGCGGAAATCCTGCGCTTGTCCGAAAAACAATCCACGGACCTCATTGTCCTCGCCTGGAGAGGAAGGTGGGAAGTCCCGCGCGCCGGGATCCTGAAGGACATCATGCGCGAGGCGCGCTGTCCCATATTGGTGGTGCGCGCGTGAGAAGCGTAGCACAGCTTAGCGATTCTGAGGAGCTGGAGTGGACCACCGCGCGAGAGAAGAGATGCTCGTTGAGTCAGTCACGATAAACCGGGGCGACTTCGACGCCGCGATCTTCGATCTCGACGGCGTGCTGACTGATACGGCGCGCGTCCACGCGGGTGCGTGGAAAGAGGTTTTCGATAGTTTCCTGCAGAGGTGGGCGCAACAGCATGGTCTGGCTTTTCAGCCGTTCGATATTGAAGCCGACTACCTCGCCTATGTCGATGGGCGGCCCCGCTACGACGGCGTTCGAAGTTTTCTTGCGTCCCGGGGCATAAACCTACCGGAAGGATCGGAACATGACCCTGAGGATGCGAATACAGGGCACGCGCTCGGTGAACGCAAGACGCGGCTGTTTCGTCAAGCGCTGCAACAAGGGATTGATCCAGAGCCTGGTGCGGAATCGCTTCTGAAAAAGCTACGACAGATGGGCGTCGGGATCGCAGTGGCGTCATCCAGCAAGAACTGCAGTGCAATTCTGAGCGCTGCGGGATTTGATCATCTGATCGACGCGCGTGTCGATGGTGTTGATGCGGACGAACTCGGGCTACCGGGCAAGCCTGATCCGGCACTTTTTCTCGAGGCCGCTCGCCGGCTTAGGGCGCAGCCATCTCGCACGATCCTGTTCGAGGATGCCCTGGCTGGTGTCGAAGCTGGTCGGCGGGCTGGCTTTGGGAGCGTGGTCGGCATCGATCGCGGACGTCAGAGCAAGGCATTGCGCGAGCGAGGCGCGGATATCGTCATCCAGGGCCTACAAGACGTGGATGCAGCGGAAAGCCTGTAAATCGGCATGGCGTCTCAATGCCGATCGCGCGGTAAGCCGTTCATACGGTTCGTAGGAGAAGGGTCACGAGGTCACGCCGATTAACACTCGGCGATAGCCGGATAAGGACGAGCGCACCATCCGCCGTGCCGCCGCGCGCGGGGAAGCCCTTGGCGACGACCTCGGGGCCGTCACGGGGACATCGCTCGACAAGGGCGTGGAGCTGGACGCGGTGGCGAGGATGACCCTCGCAATGCGATCAGGCCGCCTCTTCAATGGCCAGGGTGTCAGCTTTCGCTTTATAGGTGGCGGTCTTGAAGAGAACACGAATTTCGAAGGCTCGCTCGTTGATGCGCTTCGATGCTTCCGGGCCTAAAACGATTTGCCCACGCTTTTTCTTGTCGCACTGGCCGCAGTCGAGAACCCGCATATCGGCGCCGCCAATCTCGACGATCTTGTCGAAAATCGCCGCGTGCTGCCAGGGAATGTCAATGTAACGCCAGTCTTGCGGGATTGTCCCGTCGGCGCGCATTGCTTCTGTGGTCGCCATTTCCGCTGTGGAAAGGAGAAAAGGATCAGGTTTTAGCATGTGCGATTACTCCTCCGGGTGCTAGCCCGTCTTATTCACCCGAC
>PLZT01000295.1 GCA_003152255.1 Methylocystaceae bacterium
GTTTCGCTCTGACACAAAAACGCGATCAGGCAGCCTTTCAACGTCATTTCATTGGGCTTGTCGAGCGTGACCGTGGCAGAGTACAGCTTGCCGTTCTCCGGGTTGAATATTGGACCCTTCCACTGGTTCGGCGCCGTCTTCGCCGCATGGCGTAAAATCAAGACCGCTGGCGAACCGTCTGGCGGAGGGACGGCCGCCTTGGCGCAAAGCTGACCCTCGCAATCGTAGAAGTCCAGCTTTTCATCTTCATGGCCGCCGCGGATCCACACGCCATAAATGGCTTCGCCTGCGTAGGCGGGCGACGCCAACCACAGCATAAGCGCGACTTTGCTAAGTGTTCTGGTGATCATAACACAATCCTAACACGAAGTCGGAGTAAAGCGAAGATTGGCGTCAGGGCGCCGCGCCGCCTTCTTCTCCACCGCGCGACGGCGGCGGGCCGAGAAAGGCCGGAACGACGATAAAGGCGGCAAGCAACGTGAAGAAAAGCGAGATCGCGAGCAGCGCGCCCATGCTCGCGGTGCCGGGATGACTCGACAGAATAAGGCTGCCGAACGCCGTGCCGGTGGTGAGCGAGCTAAAAAAGATCGCCCGCGTCAGGCTCGACGACAACACGTCCACGATGCCCTTGCGCCAGGCGACCACATAATAAATGTGAAACGCGACGCCGACCGCGAACATCAGCGGCAGCGCGATGATGTTGGCGAAATTCAGCGACATGCCCAGGAGATCGGCGGCTTCGAGGCTCAGCACGCCCGCCAGCAACAATGGGCCCAGCGTCAGGGCGACATGGGTCGCGTTGCGCAAGGCGACCGCCAAAATTCCGAAGATGGCGATGAACGAATAAAGCCCCGCGAGCTCGAAGGCGTGCACCACCGTATTGCCGGCCTCGGCGACGACGATCGGCGGACCGCTGGCGTCGGGAGCAATTGTTTGCACTTGCCGCGCGAAAGTGGTCATGACTTCGTTGTTGTTGCTGTCGCCCTTGGGGAACGCCTCGATGCGATATTGTCCGGACGGCGAAATCCAATCGCTTGCCAGATCGGCGGGGAGAGTGTCGATGGCTACGCGCTTGGCCGACAGCGCTTGCCGCAGTTCGCCGACGAGCCGGTAGAAATCCGTGAAGGCCGCGATGCGGGCCGTCTCGAGTGTTTTTTCGTCGGAGCGGGCGAGGGCGTCCAGAACCTCGGCGAAACGGCTCACCGATGGCGGCGCGTTACGGCCGCCGCCGCGCTCGAGCAAAGTCTTGGCGGCGTGGTCAAGCGACTTGATCGTCTCGGCGAAGCTGGGTTTCGGCTTCAGCTTGGGAGCGAATACATCACGCAGCTGATAAGCCGCCTTTTCGATCAGCGGCAGCTTTTCATCTTGATCGGTGGGTATCAGCGTGTCCACCGTCACGACGCGTTCGACTTCCGGCAAGGCGGCGACTTTCTTGGCCATGTCGCGCGCGGCGTCGAGCGAGGGCGCGAGGATCTCGATCGTGTTGGGCGCCGTGCGCGGATTTTTCGCCAGGTCGAGGAAAGTGGCGACCGATTCGACCTTTTGACTACGCAGGTCCATCGGGTTGGAGTCGAAGCTCAAATGGCGAAGATGCGGCGATCCCAGAAGGGTAATGCCTACGGCGCCGATGATCACAAGCGCGCGATGACCAAGGATCCAGCGATCGACATGGGCCAGCACGGCGGTCTCGACCGGGAGTTTTTCCGCGCGCGGATGGAGCAGTTTGATCGCCGCCGGCAGAAAGGTCAGCGTGGCCAGATAGGCGATGATCATTCCAAACCCAGCGATCAGCCCGAGTTCCGACACTCCACGAAAATCGGTCGGCAGAAAGCAGAAAAAACCCGCCAGCAGGGACACCGCCGCCAGCGTCAGCGAGCCGCCGATGCCGCGCGTCGCGGCGAGCAGCGCCTCGTCGAGATGATCCCCGAACGCAAGGGTTTTGTGTCGTTCCTCGCGATAGCGGGTGGAGAACTGAATGCCGAAATCGACGCCGAGGCCGATGAATAGCGCCGCGAAGGCGACCGAGATCAGATTGAAGCGCCCGATCAGGATGATGCCGAGACCCGCCGTAAGTGCGAGGCCGGAGATCAATGTCGCCAGCACGGCGAGGATAAGCTTGGGGGAACGCAAGGCGGCGAACAGGATCAACGCGATGATTCCCAATGTCCCCGAGAGATTGACCCCCATATTTTCGGAAATCGTACCGAATTCCTCATCCTCGAGCGGCACTTGTCCGGTCAGCCGCAGCGTGACGCCCTGGTCCTTGGTGAGGTTCAGTTTTGCGGCGGTCTTGCGCACCTGTTCGATCGCGCCGGCTCCCGGTTGCAGCGCTGAAAAGTTGATGACCGGCTTGATCAGGATGATGCGCCGCAACTCGGTCGTCGCCGGAGTGGGGTCCACTGCCTTCGCCGATCCGCCGGAAAGCAGTTTTTCCCAGGAGACGCGGGCCGGCTCCCCCGCCACCACCAGTTCGAAGGCGTCCGACATTTCGTCGAGTCCGGCGGTGAACATCGCGAGGCCGCGTTGGCTGCCGCCGACCTGCCGCTGATTGTTCAGGACGACGCCGGTGAGGCCGCGCAGGCTGGGATCCTCCGCGACCGACTGCAAAACGTCCTGCTCGGCGATCAGCGTTCCCACGATGCGCCGGAGTTCCGGCGTGGTCAGAAACAGCAAGCCGTTGGTGCGAAAGAATTCATTGTCGTCGGGGCGCCAGGAGCGCGAGATCATCGGCGCGCCCTGCAACGCCGCGTTGAGCCGTTTGGCTGCGTCTTCGGCTTTTTCCGGGGTCGCGCCGTCGATCACCGCGACAATGAGGTCGCTGAGTTGAGGAAAGGCCTTGTAAAGCGCGGCTTCATTCTTGCGCCAGGGAATGTCGGAAGAAAACAAATGGGCTGTGTCGGTGTCGATCGCAAATCGCGTCGCGGTGAAATATGCTCCGCCGCCAGTCAGCGCCAAGGTCGACAACACGACCAGCCACGGCCAGCGCAGACAAAACCCCACCAATTTTTCAAGCATCAAGCTTTTCCCCAAGCGCGGCGGCGCGGTTTTGGCGGCTGACTTCTCCAGTCACAGCCGCTGCGTAAAATTCTTATACAATCGCTACCGCGCGCGTCCAAGGGCTTGCGGCGTTTTACGCAATACAAGGTTACGACTCGCAAGGGCGCGCTCGTTTAAATCCGCGATCCCGTAACCGGATGTGCCCCGGAGTAATTCTCGCGCGTTGGATTAAAGGCTCGCCCGGGGCGGCGCTACTTTTGGGCGTCGGCGGCGCGCAATGCCTTATCCAGCGGACCGATCGTCACTTTTTTGGCGCCGTCCTTGGCCGCGGCGCCTGAGGAAGTCTTGCCCGCCTTGTCGGAGGAAGTCTTGGCTGCCCTGTCGAAGAAAGTCTTGGCGGTCGACTTGTTCCCCGTCTTGGCGGTCTCTGGAGCGGCGGGCGCCTCGGCCGCCGCCGGGGCGGGCGCGGGTTCGGGCTCCTTGTGCAGGCCAAGCCAGCCGCTGATGGCCCCCTTGCCCTCGGGCGCAGGCACGTTCGCCAGAGCGGAGACCTTGATCGTCTCCTCGGGCGCGGAGCCCTTGCCGTTCCCCGCCACGGCCGTTTCGCCCGTTCCGCCGCCCGGCTGTTGCGCGGCGATTTTGGTCGCGGGAATCTTGGCGGCTGCAAGTCTCGATGCGGCCTTGCCCTTGACGCTCGGCGCGCGGTCTTCGAGCACGATCTCCGTCGGCGGCGCCAGGGCCTCCGGGCGGCTGACCTCCGCGACGCGGTTGGTGAATGCGGGATGCTGGCCGCCGTCCTGATAGACGAGTCGGATCGGCTTGACGCCGCTCGCGGCGAGTTCGGCGATTTTGGCGTCGTCCTTGGTCTGCTTCTCCGCGACCAGCGCGGCGATTTGCGGATCCTGCTTCAGCGGCGGACAGGCCGCGGCGGGATCGAAATGCTGGCCGTTGGCGGGCGTCGCGTTGAACACGTAGCGCTTGCCGCAAACGCCGACGGTCGGCTCTTGCTTTGTCACCTCGAAATGGTCGTTGCCTTCCTTAAGCTGCTTCCAAAAGGCGATATTGGGATCGAGCCGGTGCTTGACCAGATTCTCCGCCGTCATGTGGAACGGATAGGATTGCATCTGGACGGCGTTCTGCCCGGCGTTGAGCGAGGTGCGGACAATCGCGTAAATCTCTCCGATCTGCCGATCAGTCATCGAGAAACAGCCCATCGAGGAGCAGACGCCATGCACCATGATGGTGCCGCCGGTGTGGCCCAGGGCGCGGTCATAGGCGTTGGGGTAGCCGACATTGAAAGCAAGATAATAGCTCGAATTGGGGTTCAGCTGGCTCGGATTGATCGTATAGAAACCCTCGGGAACCTGGCGGTCGCCCTCACGCGTCTTGGGGCCGAGCTGGCCCGACCAGCGGCACATCGGAAAGGTTTTCAGGTGAACGTAACGCCCGTCGGGGCGCATCTTCCAGACTTCCAGCTCCGCTTCCTTCTTGTAGGCGCGGATGATAGTCGGCGCTTCCTTCGTCGTGCCGGCTTGCTCCATTAGCGCCAGCGTCTCGGAGGGGATCGGCGCGAGCGAACGATGCGCGAGCGAGCCATCGTCGTCGCAGGCGGCGAGCCCGAACGTCGTCGCCAGAACGCCAAAGCGAGCGAGGATCTTGAAGGAGCGACTCGAAAACATGAAGACCCCGCTCTCAGCGCGACAAGCGCGCCCGCAACGTCCGGTTTTGGGAGGTGAAGGCGCCAAAAACCATGGCGTCCGCCTCAAATTGCTCATACAACAGTAACCAAAAGATTGAGACCAGACCGTGGCCGACGCTGGCGGCCGCGGGTGGCCGCGCTCGGCGAAGAGTAGGGTGCCGTTCATTGAATTCATGTGAGTTTCTCGATCCGCAGCGCCGCCGAGGGCGCTAGGTCTTCCGGCCGATGGCGAGAAATTTATCCGCGCGAAGGTTAATGATCTGCTCGCGCGAAAGGGTGCCGAGGATCGACAATTCGTAGCGAATCGCCTCGCCGACCGCCGCGATGGCGGCCTTGGGATCGCGATGCGCCCCCCCCGGCGGCTCCGCGACGATCGCGTCGATGATGCCAAATTTCAGCAAGTCCTGGGCGGTGATTTTCATGCTCGTCGCCGCCTCCTGCGCCTTGCTCGCGTCGCGCCACAGGATCGAGGCGGAGGCCTCGGGGGACGCGACGGTGTAGACCGCGTGCTCCAGCATCAACACCTTATTGCAGGCGGCGATGGCGATCGCGCCGCCCGAGCCTCCCTCGCCGACGATCACCGCGACATTGGGCACGCCGAGCGAAAGCGAAATGTCCGTGGAGCGGGCGATCGCCTCGGCCTGGCCGCGTTCCTCGGCGTCTATGCCGGGAAAGGCTCCGGCGGTGTCGACCAGCGAAACCACCGGCAGGCCGAAGCGGTCGGCGAGTTCCATCAACCGCGCCGCCTTGCGGTAGCCTTCGGGGCGCGCCATGCCCCAGTTGTGACGCATGCGGCTTTGCGTGTCGGAGCCCTTCTCCTGCCCCATGACGCAGATCGGCTGACCCTTGAACCGGCCAAAGCCGGCGACGATGGCCTCGTCCTCGCCGAAGGCGCGGTCGCCGGCCAGCGGCGTGAAATCGGTCAGGAGCTGGCGCGCGTATTCGGAAAAATGCGGGCGCTCCGGATGCCGCGCGACCAGGATCTTCTGCGCGGGCGTCAACGTCGCGTAAAGATCGGCGAGCGCCTTGGCGGCTTTCGCCTCCAGCTTGTTCAACTCGTCGGCGATGGAGACCGCGTCGCCCTGGCTGGCGAGTTGGCGCAGCTCCTCGACTTTTGTTTCCAATTCGGCGACCGGCTTTTCGAAATCGAGATATGAGCGCATGGGGAGTTTTATTTTCCTCGAATTGGACCAGGCCTCGCCGCGGCGCGCGGAAATTGGCCGTATCAAACAGGGAAGTCAAGGAGCGGCGAATGGCGGCGTCCGCCCGCGGGGCGCCTATCCGGTCCGCGGCCGCGGGGAGACTTAGTTGGTCGCGCCGCGAACGGGCGCGGTTGCGAAACCATTTGAAATGCGAGGAGGGTAATCCGTCATGTCCGCTGCCGCCGGGCTGAGAAAGACTTTGGGTTTCGCGATCCTCGTTCGGCGAGCTACAAGCCTCGTCGGAAAATCCTCAACCGTGAGGCGCCCTAAATGACCCAACCCATTTGCGAGCCTTCCAACCGTTTCGTCACCTCCGCCGACGGCCTGCGCCTTCACTATCTCGACTATCCCGGCGGGACAGTCGGCGCGCCGATCGTTTGTCTTCCCGGCCTAACGCGTCCCGCCGACGATTTCGCGCGCCTCGCGGCGGCGCTGGCCAGCGAGGGGCGGCGCGTGCTGGCGCTGGATTATCGCGGACGCGGCGAATCGCAATGGGACGCGGATTGGACCCATTACACGCTCGATGTCGAGCAGGACGATATTTTACGCGCGCTCGCCGACGCCGGCGTTGAAAGCGCGGTGTTCGTCGGCACGTCGCGCGGCGGATTGCACACGATGCGCCTCGCGCAAAGTCAGCCCGGCCTCGTGCGCGCGGCCGTGCTCAACGACATCGGCCCGTCGATCAACCTTTCCGGCTTGCTCGGCATTAAGCGCTACGTCGGCAAGCTGCCGCCGCTCGGTTCGATGGCCGACGCCGTTGGATTGATGCGCCTCACCGCCGGCGCGACCTTTTCGGCGGTTAGTCCAGAAGAATGGGAAATTTATGCGCGACACACTTTCGTTCTCAAGGACGGCCGGATCGAGCTGCGCTACGATCCCGCGCTCGCGCGCACGCTCGACGAGGTGACCCCGGACATGGTTCCCTATGATTTCTGGGAGGCGTTCGAGGCGCTGGCGCGAAGGCCCGTCTTGACGCTGCGCGGCGAAAACTCCGACCTCTTGACGCCCGAAATCCTCGCCAGAATGGCGCGGAGCGCGCCCGGCATGGAGCAATATATCGTGACGGGGCAGGGCCACGCCCCTTTGTTGCTGGACGCGCCGACGATTGGCCGAGTCGTGGAGTTCATCCAGCGCGTCGCATAAACCTTCAAGAAGCCGCCTCGTCGGAAAGCGGATGCAGATCGCGCACCATCGCGCGCATCCGCTCGTCGAGCACATGAGTGTAAATCTGCGTCGTCGAAATATCGGCATGGCCGAGCAATTCTTGCACGACGCGCAAGTCGGCGCCGTTTTGCAGCAAATGACTGGCGAAGGCGTGGCGCAGAGCATGCGGATGAATGTCGCTCGCGGCCATTCCCGCCGCGACCGCCACCGTCTTCAAATCGCGCGCGAAGGCTTGGCGTGTCAGATGGCCGCTGTCGCCGTCCGACGGAAACAGAAAGGGCGAGGCGGCAAGCGCCGGAGATTTGGTTTCCAGCAGCGCGCGATAGGCGGATATGGCCTTTTTCGCGTGTGTCGTCAGCGGCACGATCCGTTCGCGTCCGCCCTTGCCCTTGATGGCGATGAAGGGATCGCGCGCCCGCGCCGCGCTCTTCGGCAGCGACACCAGTTCGCTGACGCGCAGCCCGGTCGCGTAAAGCGTCTCCAGCAGCGCGTACATGCGCGCGGCGCGCATGCGCTCGCCCAGCGGCCGCGTCTCGTCGTCCAACCCTTCCCGAGAGACGCGCAGCAGCCCGTCGACCTCGGCGATCGACAACACGCCGGGCGCGTTCCTCACTCGGCGCGGCCCTTCGAGGGCGGCGGCGGGATCGTCGGCGCGGTGGCGGTCGACATAGAGGAATTTATGGAACTGACGCAGCGCCGAAACGCGCCGGGCCAGCGTGGCGCTCGACATGCCGCGCGTCTGGAGGGCGGAGAGATAATCGCGCAGACTGTCGGTCGAGGCTAGAGCGGGCTCGCTTTGGGCGCGCGCGAGATAATCGATATAGTCGGTAAGATCGCGCCGATAGGCCTCTTGCGTGTTCTTCGCGGCGCCGCGCTCTGCGGCCAGCATATCGAGGAAACAATCGAGCTGGCGCTGGGCGCGGGGCGGGGCGGTCATCTTCCGCCTATTTGTTGAGTCGCGCCGGCGAAAGGGTCTGCGTCATCTCGCGCGGCTGCGGCGTCACGAAATTCACCAGCGCGAACATCCCGGCGTAGCCGAGCGCGACCAGAACACCCACGATGACCAAAAATCGAATCAGACTGGGCACGGAATCGGCCTTTTGCGAAATGGGAGCCTCGCGCCTGCTATCGCGCGAAGCGGAGCCGATTGCAACCACGTCGATGGCGACGCCGCTTCAGCGCACGACGACGCGGGCGCCGACGCCGACGCGCTCATATAGATCCGTCACGTCCGCGTTCATCATTCGTATGCAGCCCGAGGAGACATTCTGGCCGATGGTGTAGGGCTCGTTGGTGCCGTGAATGCGGTAGAGCGACGAACCAAGGTAAAGCGCCCGCGCGCCAAGCGGATTTTCGGGGCCGCCGGGCATGTAGCGCGGCAGATCGGGGCGACGGGCGAGCATTTCCGAGGGCGGCGTCCAGGCGGGCCATTCCGCCTTGCGGCTGATGGTCTTGACGCCGGACCATTCGAATCCTGGGCGCCCGACGCCGATGCCATAGCGGATCGCGCGGCCGGGGTTCTTCACGTAATAGAGGAATTTGTTGCTCGTATCGATGACGATAGAGCCCGGCGCCCCGCCGGAGTAATCGACCTCGGTGCGCAGATACATGGGGTCGACCTGCTCGCGCAGGTCCGTCTGGCCCGGCTGCGCGGACGCCACGCGCTGGCGGGGCGGCTCATAAGAGCGCGTCGCCGCATAGCCGCGCCGGGAATGATCCGCGCCCGTCACCAGCATTTCGATGAAGCCGCCGCCAAGCTCGCCTTGCCCCGACTGATCCACGCCGACCTGTCGATATTGGTTCTCGGCCGGCTCGGGCGGTCCATTGAAATAAATCCCGTTGACGACCTGAGGACCGGCCAGCGCGGCGCCGGCCAGGGTCATGGAGAATGACGCGACGGCGGTGGCGAATGCGAAGGAAGACGCAAACGGGTTGTACAACATGGACGGCATACCCTTGGCATGGCGCGCCGTGAGGACTGGCCCGGCGTCGCGCTCTGTAGGCGTCCACGAAGATAGCCCGTAAATTTTTATCGTAAATCTAAAGCATTTGTCGTGGTTATCGATTCGAAAAATGGTTAGTTTGCTTGGTGAGTGTTTTGCGAATGTTTTAGGTGAAGGATCGGTTAACGCGCGATGGCATGGCCGTCGCGCTTTTCTCTCTCGCCAATGCCTTGGCCAACCCGTTCAAAAATGCGTCTCCGAAGTATCTTCCTCGGGTTTGATTTCATGGCGCATCATTAGCGGCAATTGCGTCATCGCGAACAGCAGGGTCAGCGGCAATATGCCGAAGACCTTGAAGTTCACCCAAACGTCTGTCGTAACGAAGCGGCGCACGACTTCGTTCAGGGCGGCGAGAAAGAAGAAGAAGAAACTCCAGCGCCAGGTGAGCTTGCGCCAGCCGGCGTCGTCGAGATGGAAGGCCGAATCGAATACGATCGGCAGCAGCAGCCGGTCGAACCACAGCGCGCCGAGCAGCGCCCCGCCGAACAGCGTGTAAAGAATGGTGACCTTCATTTTGATGAAGGTTTCGTCCTGCAACAAAAAGGTCAGCCCGCCGAAAATGAGCAGCAGAATGGCGGTCACGACCGGCATCATCGGCAGCCGGCGAGTGATGCTCCAGGCGACGCCGAGCGCGGCGAGCACGCCGACCATCAGCGCGCCGGTCGCGGCGTAAATCCCGTATTTGTGGTTGGCGACGAAGAACAGCGCCAGCGGGCCAAACTCCAAAACGAGCTTGAGACCGGTGTTTACGCGCTTTGGTCTTTCGGGAGCGGGTTTGGCGGCGTTGGTTTTCTTGTTTTCTTCGTTCAGCACGCTGTCCTGCGTCATGTCGTTGTGTCCGCCGCGTTTTTCGCGGGATCGGACTCCTCGGGGTCCAGCCCCGCGATGGCGCGAGCGAAGTCGCGCGCGGCGAATGGTTCGAGATCGTCGGCGCTTTCGCCAACTCCGACGAAGTGGATGGGCAGTCCGTATTTTTCGGCGATGGCGACGAGGATGCCGCCACGCGCGGTGCCGTCCAGCTTCGTCATGACGAGGCCGGTGACGCCAGCGGTCTTGCCGAAAACGTCGACTTGCGTGAGGGCGTTCTGGCCGACGGTGGCGTCGAGCACCAGCAGCACCGCATGTGGCGCCTTCAAGTCAGCCTTTTTCATGACGCGAACGATTTTTTCGAGTTCGGCCATGAGCTCCACACGGTTTTGCAGGCGTCCGGCGGTGTCCATCAGCAAGATATCGGCGTTCTGCTCGCGCGCGGTCTGGATGGCGTCGAAGGCGAGACCGGCGGCGTCCGCCCCCTCCTTGCCGGCGACGACGGTGGCGTCAAGCCGCTCGCCCCAAATGCGCAG
>PLZT01000478.1 GCA_003152255.1 Methylocystaceae bacterium
CGGAAGCTGAGGGATAAGCCTTCATTAACAAACTGTTGTGAGCCAAATACTTCGTCTAGCACGCCACGAAGTAGATAATTCACCCGCCAGTCACAATGCACGTAGATGCTGCCATCGTCAGCCATAAGGTCGCGCATTAACATCAGGCGCTCGTAAATCATAGCGATGAAACTGTCTGCTCCGCGTCCCCACGTATCGCGATAGGCAATTTGTTCGAGCAGGTTCGCTTCCTTGTGGAAGGTCTCGCCGCCAACCTCGATGTCCATACTGAAATCAGCGCCAACGTCGAAAGGGGGGTCGATGTAAATCAACTTGAGCCCACCCGCGTCTTCAATTTGGTGACGCAGCGCACCCGCCTTCAAGGACGAAAGGATGAGCTTGTTGTCGCCCCAGATCAGCTTGTTCGTCCAGCCGTGCAACTGTCGGCCACGGCTATCAAACAGGTCTGCCTGCGTCTTGGTCTCGGCGCGGGGCTCGTCGATATGTTCCAGCGTCTGGAAAGGAAGCACGGTCGTGCAAACATCGCGCGTCTTTCCGTTCCAGACTAGCTCGACCTCGCGTTTGTCCTCAAAAAGGATGAAACGGTATTTCTCCGGCAGGGGCTTTCCTTGCTGGATCAGCGTAACGAGGTCGCGCTGCTCAGCTTCGCTCAGGTCGTAAGATTTCTTGTCTTGGCGCGCCATCGTCAGACCTCTTGATATTCACGGAAAGTGCTTGCCAGTCCCGCGAACGACGACGGCTTGTGCTGCTCGAAACTCTGTTGATCGACATAGACGAACTGGTAGCTTGGTCCACCATCATCCTTGACCGCTTCGGTGGCGTCCTCGCACCATTGGCGTAGGCGGGCCATCTTCTGCGGAAGGTCTAGCTCCTCGCGTCCTTTGGTCTCGACGATCCAGACGACGCCATCAACAGTGCGGACGATGAAATCTGGCGTGTAGGTTGACAACTCGCCGTTTCCCTTGACGTATTCAATCTTGAAGCCGACCGCCATGTAGTTTTTGCCAAAAGCCTGCACATCTGGCGCGGCTTCCAGGAACGCAGCAAAAGCCAATTCCAGGCTATCGGCATTGGCTTCGCCGACGATCCGATTGAACACGGATTTTTTCGCTTGCACGAAGCCGCGCGGCTCAGTTCGGAACGGCCTGGTGTCACGCAGCCGAATGTGTCCGTCGATGCGCGAGCTGCCGCTCTCGTAGATCGTCAGTGCATTAATCGCAGCGCGGAAGTGATCGAACAGCACCTTGCCGACTTCTGGCTCGGACAGGTTGCGCAAGATCATAGGGTCTTCGAGATCGACGACGCTCGTAAAGAGGTGATCGCGAATGAACGTCTTGACCTTGGGGTAAAGCTGGTCGTAGCCGCCGACGAGACGCAGGTCCTTGAGAAGTTGGCGCGTAAAAAAAGCAATGACGGAACGGTAGTCGCCGGGACCAGAGCCGTCGAGCTGCATCGTATGATCGACCTCGGCGTCGAGCATCGTCTTGAAGACGATCTCGCGGGTCTCTTCTGGCGTGAAAGCCTTGATGGGGAGCTTCTTATTGCCAAAGAATTCAGGTTCTAGCTCCGTCAGGTCTTTGAATTCCCGATTGAAGCGCCGGGTCAGGCGCGGCACGGAAATGTCCAGCTGGTCGATGTCCTTGTCTGGGGATTGCTCATCCACCTCGACGACCAAGGAGTTCTGCCGTTCCCGTCCATCTGCCCCACCCATTGGGACCCGGTCGAAGGTGACGCCTTCATTTTGGATGCTCTCCACGAAATCCATGAAAGCGGGCGTGCCCATGACAGAGACGGTCTCTCGCTGGTCACTGCCAAAAGACATGCGCCGCAACCCACGCCCTAGGGTTTGTTCCGGCAGGATGTTGCTCTTGGCGGCATAAGCACGGAGGCCGACGATCACGGTGACGTTGCGAACGTCCCAGCCTTCCTTGAGCATCAGCACCGATACAATCGCCTTGAAGGGCGAATTCCATGTGTCGATCTCATTCGATTGTTTGCGCAGTAACTCCAGCTCTTCCTTGCTCTTGCCCGTGGCGGCCTCGGATATTTCACCATTCGCCTTCGTGTGGATCACCAGCACAGCCCCTTGCAGTTCAGGGCAAATCTTTTCTAAGTGCGCGCCTACCTCGTCACAGTTTTTGGTGTCATCGACCATTACGAACAGCACGGCCTTCTTGCCCAGCCTCTCGTGCTCAGCGTAGCTCTTGCGCCATTCTTCGATGCCGAGCAGCAGGTAGTCCGCGTATTTCTCGGTAATGATGGGACTTTTTTGTTCGGCGAGCTTTGCGCGGCTTGCTGCGTCCGGCAACACCGGATGTTTCACCACGTTCTGAGCAATCGCTTCGACCAGTGGGTAGTCGCTCACGGTTTGGACGAATATCGCGCCGTTCTCGTGACGCGGTGTCGCTGTCACGTCCACCTGTATCGCCAGTCGCAAATCCTTTTGCAGCAACTGGTGGTGAATGTCTTGGATGCACTTAAACCACGCGAGACGATTATCGTGGATATGGTGCGCCTCGTCATTGAAGACCGCCAGCTCGTCGATTTCGCGCACGATCTCGCCCAGGTCGGTGTTGCTTTCCGTCGTCTTGCCGACAGGCTTTTCGCCGAACGGCGCGAGAAAATAGTCGCGCAGATCGTCGTCGTCGAGCGATGGCTCCGCCGTTTCGCCAAGATAAACCCGGTGAATGTTCGTGAGGAAGATGTTGCCGGTCGGGCGGACGATGCGCACGTCGTCCTGAATGTGAAGCGCGACCTGGAAGTCGTCACGCCAATTTTGTCCAGCGTGACCGTTGTCTGGCAGCACGGGATCGTTGAAGAAAATGCGTAGCCCGTCGAAATCCGCACGCAAGCGATCCAGCACGATGATGTTGGGTGCGATCAGCAAAAAGTTGCGCGCCAGCGTCGAACCGGCCTCATAGAGCTTGTGAAAATAGGTCCAGGCCATCAACAGCGACAGCACTTTGGTCTTGCCAGCGCCTGTCGCCATCTTGACCACGAAACGCGGCCAGTCCTCATCGAACATATTGCTCGATACCGCGCCGGAGGCATCGAAGCGCAACAGGTCGAACTTGTCGCGTGCGCCGCGCACGTCATAGAGCCAGATCACCGTTTCGACTGCTTCGCGCTGCGCGAAGTAATATCGGAACAGGCTTTGCGGGCCGTCCGCCCGTTCGACCTGGTGGTCTGTCTCGAACCACCAGGCCAGCAGCGCACGCGATGTGGCCGAAGCGCCCGCGTAACCCGCATCGCGCCAGGCTTTGACCCCTTCGCGCACGTTGGCCACCAGAGGCGGTAAGAGCTTTTCGTAAGCTGTGCTGCGCAGCTCTTCAGCAGCCGGGAACCAGCGTAGGTCCGGCTTCAGCGTTTCGTAGGGCGACCGGGGGAAGTTTGGGTGCAGTGCCATAAAGCGACGGTCCTCGATCTTGTCGTTCTAAAAAACATGTTCTCCCACCAGATCAGGAGGGGAAGGCTGGGAGCAAATCACCGGTAGCCTAGCAATGGCCTAGTTTGCCCGATCCAGCCTGCTTGGGTATCCGTCATCGGGCGATGAATGCCTCGACAGTCCTCTCGCAGGAAGGCCCACGCACCCCACCGTTCTTCGTAGCCGCGACAACGGATACCATACGGTAGAGCCAGCGCCACGCGCAATCGGAAGCTGGAAGGGTGCGGGGGATGGTCGTCAGTCACGAGCCGTTATGTCCGTCCGACGGCTTCAGGCAATCCAAGAACGCCAACCCGTGGATGTCTGTCCGGCTGCATGCCACCGCCCCAGCCTTGAACGGGGTTAGTCCATGATGGAGGGGCGGCCAATGGCAATCGTTCCGTTCACCATCCAAAGGCATCACAGTGCGTATGGAGGCAGACCATTCCTAATCGACCAATGTCCGCGTCCAACGCGCCAAGCCTAACCGCGCCGCCGCCCGTGCCCAACTCGTCGGAGCCGAACAATTTTCTTTGATAGGGTGTTCGCGCAGGATCACGGAACCGCCTTTAAACCGGCCTTCCGTCAGTTGGTTGGCGAATTTTCCGAACCCTTGGAGATTGGTGAGCGGATTTCACGCTTCCAGCGCAGAAAATTGACGGCGAATTTGCCACGACGGAGGGGCTCCGCTCCCGTCGATCTGATCCAGCCGCACACAATTTCATTTTTGGGCGATCCTTCCGGGGCGTCATCGTCAAGCATCTGAATGCGACGAGGATACGCGCTCCACGCTTGCGGCCTTCGCCTATACGGGCGCAGATCAATTCGCGTCCGAAAATAGCGATTTATTTATGAGATTGATTGCAGAGCGGCTCTGGCCCGGTGATCGGGGTCGTCGTCGTCCCCTCTATGCCAATGCTGCGCGTGACCAATACGGTTTGGCTGGCGTCGTCGCAGGATGAAGCCGGCGTCGAACTCGGGATAGCGCCCGTCGCGCTCATGTCGATGCCGACGCTGCGCACAACTTTCGTCAGAAGTGAGTTTGGTTCGCTTGTGGGGTCGGTGTTGGCCAGAGGCTTGAAGCTTTGGTCGGAGGGAATGAAGACGATTGTCGGCAGCGCGCCCTTTTGAACCAGATGCGCCATCAAATCTGCAGCGACCACGCTGGCCAATCCTAGAACTGCAGCGCCGAACGCGAATTTCTTCACGGCAGAACCGCGCGAGTTGAAAAAAAAGTGCATGAACCTCAACATTTGATCGTTACTCGCGTCCAGCCGCAACTATTACGCGAATATGGTTAACCCTTCGCCTACGCCGGACGTTGCGGCGCTTTTGCGATCTTTTTGGCTTCCACTCACTGGCTAGGCGTTGCACCTATCCGCGTCATCGCTCAGATAAAAGCCCCAACGGCGGGGCGCTTGTCGCCGTCTTTTGAATTTTTGACGGATTTCAATGCACTCTCTCCGGGGAAAAGACTACCACCGACCGCCTCCATCCACTGATGCAGGCGCTCAATATCGGTCAATTCGCCGTCCTTCTCGTTCGGCATTTTGCTCCCCCTGCTTCTCGCTATGCGCTTTTCAGCGATCATATGTGACATATCCCCCACACAAATTCTAATTCTTATCCCAGCGCAAAATATGCACGAGATTTTCATGTCCATCCGAGTAGACTTGCTGCTGTGTCCTACTCCTCCTTGGGCACTCCTCCCAGACTTGGGCCGCTGGCGTTTCCGGCGGCCTCTTTTCGTGTGACGCCGGGCAGAACCAAAAGATTGTCACGAACAGCATGACTGGAAAACGCGAGGATGCGCGCGCCTTGACGCGAGCCGCATTGCAGAAAGCCGTTTACGGCTGCGGCTCGGGCCTGTCGCGCGTGGAGGCCAAAAAGATGCTCGATGCGTTTTTCGAGGAGGTTAGTGGCTCTTGTGAGGGGCGAGCCCGTGAAACTGCGGTCCTTCGGCAAATTCCACGTCCGCTCGAAGCGCGAGCGCGTTGGGCGCAATCCCAAGACGGGAGCAGAGGCTAAGGTCACCCCGCGCAGGGTTTTGACCTTCAAGGCGTCGCCCGTGCTTGCGGCTCGGATCAACGGCGAGATCATCGACGACGAGGAAGAGTGATCGCGTCGATGGTCGAAATCATAGAAGGCGAACAATCCTCTTCAGTGGGGTGACGGCGCAGGATCACGGAACCACTTGTAGACCGGCCTTCCGTCAGTCGGTTGACGAATTTTTCAGCTCCTCGCAGAAAGCAGAGCGGATTTCACGTTCTAACCGCAGAAAATTGGCAGCGGCTTTTCGCCACACGTTTCCACATCCCCTTCCCCGCAATCAACCGAAGTCACGGCGCTTAACGGGTCGCCCATCGGCTATTTCATTGCCCGAGCCCATCCTCTCCGAATGGCGGGGGACCACAGTCTGACGCGAACAGACGGGAAAGTTAGACAGCCGTGTTACCGAACGCTCCCTCTCGATGGGGGATGGCGGTTGGTATGTGCGGCAACAGGAAAAACGGTGGAGTTATCAGATTGTCTCGATCATCAAAAATGCGGACACCGTGCGGACACGAAAAACACGCCGCCAAATTCCACCAATATATCTATTTGTTTTTGTTGGTGAGCGCGCCGGGGCCCGAACCCGGGACCCTCTGATTAAAAGTCAGATTTTAGCGGCTTTATCGAGCTTCCTTTAGCTTCCTCTGATTATATAAGCGTAGAAAAACCGGGGCATCAAGAGGGAACTTGCTAGATTGGGCTTCCTTGGGTTATCTTTCAGACGCTTATACGGCGCTTATATTTTTCGCCGTCAGTGGGTCTGGATATGCCTCGCGAGAAAATCAGCAAGAGGACCGTGGACGCGTTGCAATGGACGCCGCCGGGGCCGCCGCAGCAATTCCTATGGGATACCGCCTTGCGCGGTTTTGGCGTCTATGCGCTCGCCTCAGGACAAAAAACCTACGTTGTCCAGTTCAGGCGCGACGGCCGATCACAGCGCGTCAAGATCGGGCCCCATGGGCCGGTGACGCCGGAGCAGGCACGAGATGAAGCCAAGAGACTGCTCGGTCGCATCGTGGACGGCGCCGACCCGAATGCAGAAAAGCGCGAACGCCGCGCCGCGCGCACGGTGAATGCCGTCGCCGATGAATTTCTCGCTCACGTCGACGAAATGCGGAAACCGCGGACCGCTGCGGAATATCGCCGCCTCGCCGATCTGCATATCCGGCCTGCGCTCGGCTCCGCCACCATGCGCGAAGTGAAGCGCGCGGACCTTGCCGGGCTGCGGGCAGCGCTGCGTGAGACGCCGATCATGGCGAATCGCGTGCTCGCGGTGTTTGGCTCTATGTGGAGCCATGCCGCGAAGGTCGGCGACGTTGAAGCCGACGCAAACCCGGTTCGCGGTATCGAGCGCTATCGTGAGCGGGCGCGCGAGCGGTTCCTATCCGTCGACGAACTCACGCGCATCGGCGACGCGCTGCGACTCGGCGAGACCGAGGGCTTGCCCTACCAGGTGAACGAAGCCAAGCCGGCCGCCAAGCACGCGGCGAAGTCCGACAATCGCCGCGTCGTGCTCGATCCCTTCGCCGTCGCGGCGCTGCGACTCTTGATGCTAACCGGCGCTCGCCTCCGCGAAATTCTGGACGCGCAATGGTCGCAGGTCGATTTTGACCGCGGCATCCTGTTCCTGGCCGACTCGAAGACCGGGCGCAAGCCGGTCTATTTGAGCGCCGCCGCGCTCGCCATCTTGGCCGCGCTTCCGCGCATCGAAGGCAATCCGCACGTCATTGCCGGGGCCAAAGCCGGACAACCGCGACATGACCTTCATAAGCCGTGGGACGCCGTGAGGCGCGCGGCCGCACTGGACGGCGTGCGGCTGCACGACTTGCGCCACAGCTTCGCGTCCTTCGGCGCCGGCGCTTCGCTCGGGCTCCCGATCATTGGCAAGCTGCTCGGACACAGCCAAGCGGCGACGACGCAGCGTTATGCGCATCTCGCCGACGATCCACTGCGGCGCGCGGTCGAAACCATCGGCGCGACCGTGGCGGCGGCGCTGGACGGGAAACCGGGCGCGGACGGCAAGCCAATCCGGGGGCGGAAATGAAACAGCGCCGCGCAATCGACCTCGAGCATCGCAAAAGGCTTGAGCGAGCTGCGAACGGATTGCCAGCCCACCTTCGCAAGGTTGGTGTGCTGGCGCTTCAAAATTATGAAGTCGATCGACTCGTCGACGCAGCATGTCGCATTTATGAAAGAGGCGACCCCGACAATGTGCGAAGCCTGTTGCGCCAAATCGTCGCGAAAGCCCATGCGGAGGCGAAAAAAGAACGCAGTCAACTGTTGCGGCAAATGTCGGCGGCGAAGCGTTTTGAAGATGAGTTGAGACCGCGTATCGAAGAATTTGAGAAGGCCCTTGAGCCCGCACGAAAGATTGTTGCATGCGGCGAATGGGAGCGGCTGCAATTGGCGCTCCTTCAAGCGCCCGGCGTCTTGCGTGATATGGCCCTCCCGCAAGAGGGAATCGCAGCAAATGCGCTGCTCGAAGTTTTTGCGAACCTGCGCATCGCATCGCGCACAGGGGACGCGCGCGTAGCCACGCCGCGAGGCCGTCCGGCGGAAATTTACCCAAAAGCCGTCATCGAAACGTTGGCGCGTGAATGGGTGCGGACGTTCCCATGTTCTCCGCTAAAGAGCATAAATACGTTTCCGAAATCGCCGAAATCGCCGCAATCGGCGACCGGAATTTTCGCAGCTTTCGCGAAAGCCGCCTGGCACGATTTGGCGTTTGAGCCGGACGAACTCACCGTTGACCGATTGAACGGCGCCATTGCGACTGTGGGGGGAAATAGTCCGAAAACTGCCTGATAAAATTTATTTAGCCCGATAGAGGCTAAAGGCCGATTGCGGCATTTTCATCTCGCTTCATCAAGTTAGGAGAGCGAGATGGAAGAGCGGCTATACCTCAATACAGACAACGCATCGCAATACGTCGAGAACAAATTTGGGCGCCCTTGCTCCGCGAACCTATTGACGAAACTTGCATCGCAGGGCGGCGGTCCGAAACATGTGAAAATCGGTCGTTTTCGCGCCTATGCGCCACAATGGCTCGACGAATGGGTTTTGCCCCAAATCACCAAGCCGAGGCACTCAACATCCGATGAGCCCTCCCGCAAGGGGCTGTCCTCGGCCTCCGATCGCCCGGAAGCCGCGTAATTGGCGCCCTCATATGCGGCGAGGGCCGCGCGTTCGCGCGATGCGGACGGCGACCCCCAAATTGTCGAACGGCTTGCCGGCGCGCTCGATACGACAAATAAGCAAAATCTCCCTCGCGGGCAATGGAATTCCGAAGCCAACTGGCTTCGGCGGGATTTCATTGGCGAGAGCGCCTCCATTCTCGAAAGCCTGGCTGTGAGCCTTCGCGAGGCGAGCTTTCGCGGGAGCGATATCGAGGCCGGCGTGCATCTTCGTCAAATTCGCGCTGTGGTCGTCGCCACGATATCGAGCTTCAAGGAAATCAACACGGAGGGCACCCAATGAGCAGCGCCTATCCTGACGATTTCCAGACTTGGCCGGAAGATCGCCGCAATGATTATTTCGCCAAGGCGGCGAGCGATTATCACCGGCACAAGGCCGATGGCGCCACGCAAGGCAAATGGCCCAGGCCGAAGCCGTTGCCTGACGGGCTCTTGCCCGTTGCGGCGTTCGACCTTGATTTCCTGCCCGCGAGGATTGGCCCTTGGGTTGCGGACATCTCGGAAAGGATGCAATGCCCGGTCGATTTTGTCGCCATTCCCGCCGTGGTGGCGCTGGGTTCCGTTCTCGGTCGCAAGATCGGTATTCGCCCGCAACGTAAAACCGATTGGATCGAGGTTCCGAACCTGTGGGGCTTCATTGTCGGCCGGCCAGGCGCGATGAAATCGCCCGCCATGACGGAAGCCCTCAAGCCCCTTCATCGACTTGAGGCCGATGCGCGCAAAGAGAACGAGGGCACTCTCAAAGCTTTCGCGAAGGAACTGGCTCTTCACAAAATAACGAAAGACGAAGGCTCTAAGGCGGCGCGAAAGGCCATCAAGAGCGGCGACGACGCCGCCGACTTTATCGACGTTGACGAGCCCGAGCAGCCGAAAGCAAAACGCTATGTCGTAAACGATACGTCGTATGAAGCACTCGGCGAAATTCTCGCGGACAATCCAAATGGCGTTCTGGCATTTAGAGACGAACTCGTTTCGCTCCTAAAGACGTTGGACCGCGAGGAATATGCAGCGGCGCGCGGCTTCTTTTTGACGGCATGGAACGGCACGAGCGGTTACACCTTCGACCGCATCATGCGCGGCAAGACACATATCGAGGCCGCGTGTTTATCACTCATGGGGTCGACGCAGCCAGGTCGTATCGCTGAATACATGCGCCGCGCCATGGCCGGGGGAGCCGGCGATGACGGGCTTATTCAAAGGTTCAGTCTGCTGGTCTGGCCCGATCAGGGGCCAGAGTGGAAGGAAGTTGACCGCTTTCCCGACACGGCCGCGCGTCAAGCCGCCTACACGACTTTTGGCAGTTTTGGCAGTTTCGACCCCTTGGCCATTGGCGCGCAAACAGACGATTATGAAAGCCTGCCGTTCCTTCATTTCGACAGCGACGCGCAGGGCGTCTTCTCCGAGTGGCGCGCAGAGCTTGAGGTGCGGCTTCGCGGCGGCAATCTGCACCAGGCGCTGGAGAGCCACCTCGCCAAATATCGAAAGCTTGTTCCCTCGCTGGCGTTGATAAACCACCTGGCGGATGGCGGCGTTGGCTCGGTTGGCGAGGCCGCAATCCTTCGCGCCCTAGCTTTCTCCGAATACCTGGAAACCCATGCTAGGCGGGCTTACGCAGCCGGAACCGAGGCGGAAACTGCTACGGCGAAAGCCATCATCGCACACATTCGGAAGGGCGATCTTCCTGACGGGTTCACGGCGCGGGACTTGTCGCGAAATCAATGGTCGGGCCTCGATGACCTCGACCAAGTGAAATCGGGTCTCGACCTGCTCTCGGATTTTGATTGGCTCGCGCCAGCGACAATCCAAACTGGCGGACGTCCGCGCACAACCTATTCCGTCAATCCCCTCATTTTCCATGGGAGCCCGCCGGAGGGATGGAAGCCCGCGCCCACTCCACAACCTGCGACTGCGAATGGCGGCTATCGGCGCCGCGAAGGCGCGATTTAGGAGGACTCGGATGACCAGCTATCTCGCGCGACTCAAGGCAATCGTTTCCGAAAAGGGGACACCCCACGAACTGCCAAAACTGCCAAAAGCCCCAGCCGAACTGCCAAAACCCCCTTTTGGCAGTTTTGGCAGCGAGGAGGGTAGGCATGTTTTGAAATTCGATGTGGAACCCACGGCTTCCGGTGATGGCCCTTCGACGCCTGCCGCACCTTCCGTCATGGTTGCATCCCTCGATGACCGCCGCGCCGCAGTGGAGGCGATGCGGGACGCCATGAGCGCCGAGACCGCCGCGCACCAGGACTGGCACAAGCAACCAGTCGAAGGATGGCGTGAAGGGCGCCTGGAAATTCGCAGCGTGATCGACGGCTCGACGACCGTGATCCGCTTCCCCAGGCCGAAGGGGAGGCAACCATGAGCGCGCACGTCTTAATCAGCGGAGTGCTCTATCGCCAGCCGGAACAGCGCACGAGCAAGGCCGGCAAGCCCTTCGTTACCGCGACCATCCGCGCCAAGGACGGCGACGGCGCTCAATTCTGGCGCGTCACCGCGTTTTTAGAAACCGTTTGCGGAGAGCTGTTGCACTTGTCGGATGGCGACAGCCTATCAGTCCAAGGAACCATGAAGGCTGAACTCTATCAGCCGGACGGCGGGGAGCCGCGCATTAGCCTGTCCGTCATCGCCGACGCTGTGCTCGCCCTACGCCAGCCGCCCCGCGAACGGAAAGCCGAGCCGAAACCCACAACGTCCCGGAGGCGGGACAATGCCGACAGCATGAGCCATTCCGGTTCCGGCGAGACCAATCCCGAACTCAACGATGCAATCCCATTTTGAGGGACAGGCGGAAACGGAGAAATGCCAATGATATCAATAACTTACCAGGGTCCTTCCCCCGACCTGGGGGAACACACGGGTCGCGCGCGAGAGCCCGTCAGCGCAACTTAAAGACGAAATTCGGAGCCTAAAGTTTAGGAACGGAGCTAAAGTTAATGGCCGATATCGTGTCGAAGGGCGAGTTCGCGGCGCTGCTTGGCGTGACGCCGGGGCGCGTGAGTCAATGGCTCTCCGCAAAGCAAATCAGCGGGGCGGCGATCGTCGGCTCCGGTCACCGGGCTCGCATCCTCGTTTCCGTCGCGCGGGAGCAACTCAAGCGCAATCTCGACATTGACCAAAGCCTCGGCATGAACGGCAAGGCGAGCCTGGGAGAGCGGAAACAGGCCGCCAGCGGCGCGAATTGCAACCCAGCCGGCAACCTAGCACCCGCGCCGTCCGAGCCAATCAGCAAACCGCCTCAACCGCGTGACGACAGCGATGATGATGCGACGCTTGAGGAGCGGATCAAACGGCAACGCCTCGATCAGCTCGCGCTGGCAAACGAAAAAGCGCGGGAGGAAGCGGCGGCGAGGTCCGGGCGCTACGTCAGAGCGGATTCCTCGAGGCAGGAAATGGGACGGATCGCCTCGCGAATGGTCGCGGCGTTCGATGGCGCGCTTGGCGAATTTGCGAGCGCGATCGCGGCGAAATCTAACCTCTCGCCGAGGGATGCCCTGCATATCCTCCGCAGCGCCTTTCACGAGGTTCGTGCTCGCAACAGCCAACGGGAGAGACAGGCCGCCGAGGCGCTGCCGAAATTGATCGACGATGATGGCTCAGAGGAGGCGGCCGCCAGATGACGATGATCGCAAATCCCGAACGGATGGCCCACGAGGCCGGCGCCGCAGCTATGGAGCCGCCCGCGCCGATTGACTACCTGGCGTGGGCCGAAAATAATATCGTCTTCGAAGAGGGCGCTTTTCAAGGACCCTACAATCGCGCCCTATTTCCTTATTTCGACGAAATTCTGCGTGCGCTGTCACCGGCGGACCCTTGCCGCTACGTTACGATGATGGGGTCCGCACAGGTTGGCAAAACGACCCTCGCGAACGTCTTTGCGTTGGGCTCGATGACGATGGGGCGCGGGACGTTCCTCTATGCGCATCCAACGGAGGACAACGCCCGGCGCTGGTCGCGGATGAAGCTACAACCCTTGATGCGTTCGACGGCAGCCGTGCGCGAGCAATTTCCACAGCGTGCGCGTGATACCTCCGACGCGGTTTTTTACAAAGAGCGAAAGGACGGCCTGGCGCGACTGCTCATAACTGGCGCCAATAGTCCGGCTTCGCTATCGCAGATCACGGTCGATTTTCAGGTGCAAGACGACTTGGCGAAATGGGAGTTGAATTCAGCGGGAGACCCTGAGGCGCAAGCGGACAACCGCTCCCGCGCTATCGAGTTTGCCAAAATCTTCAAGGTGTCGACGCCGCTTGTCGTTCCCGGCTGCCGCATTTCGAAAGACTTTGAAGCCGGGAGCCAGGAATATCCCTATGTGCCGTGTCCGCATTGCGACCTTATGCAGGTGCTCGAGTGGGACAACATGTTGGCGACGCTTGATCCGGCGAAACCCGAGGAAGCGTGTTTTACCTGCATCGCTTGCGGCGGCGTGATTGAAGAGCATCACCGCCCGCAAATGTTGGCGGGTTTTGAATGGCGCGCACACAATCCGGCCGCCAAGACCGAACATCGATCGTTTCATATTTGGTCCGCGTATTCATATCTGCAAAGTTTTGCGCGCATCGCGCAAGAGTGGCTGAAGAATCGAGGCGATCCGGCTGCGGAAAAGACTTTTCTCAATGACACGGTGGGCAAGCCGTATCAAGCAAGAGGCGAGGGACGCCCTTGGGAAGAATTGCGCGACCGCGCCGCAGAGTCGCATTATGCGATCGGTAACATTCCAAAAGGCGCGCCGCTGCTCATGCTCGGCATTGATTGCCAGATTGATCGAGTCGAGTGGCAACTCGTCGGCTTCGGCCGCGAGTATCGACGGCATGTCATCGATTATGGAATCGTCCAGATGCACATTTCAGAACCCGACGCGCAGCGCAATCTCGACCTGCTACTTGCGCGGAAGTGGCGCAACTCAGCGGGCCGCGAGATTGGGATTGACCTTGCCGCGATCGATGGGAACGCGTGGACGGAAGATGTTTGGAGCTTCGCGCGACGCCATCCGCCGAACAGGCTAATCATGGTGCGCGGGCGCGGCGACGATAGCGCGCCAAAGATTGCAAAGGTGCGACGCGAAAGAAACGAGAAAACTGGAAATCTGCTCGTATACTCGAAGCGTTTTTACAATCTCGGCGTCTCTGTTTTAAAAATGGCGCTTTACCGCGATCTCAGTAAGGACGATCCGGTCACTGCCGGTTATGTCGCGTTTCCAAGCGGCCTCGGAGATGAATATTTTCAGGAATTGACGGCCGAGCGGCGCGAGGCAGTGAAGCGTCGCGGATTTACGGTTTACCGTTGGATCAAGGCTGATCGCCAAGACAACGAAGCGCTCGACACGCTAATTCAGGCTACGGGCGCGGCAATCAAATATGGCGTCTACGGGAAATCAGATCGCGGATGGGACGCACTCGAAGCAGAGCGCGAAACGCCGATTACAAAGGTCGCGCCTTCCGCTCCAACAATTGATTTGCGCGATGGCGCGACTACCTCCGAGAAGCCGGCGCCAACGGGAGCAACCGTCACGTTGTCGGCGACGCCATCCAAACGCCAAACACTCGCAGGAATGTTGGCGCGATGATGCAACACAACAAAAGGAGATAGACATGGCGACTACTATGTATTTCAGTAAGACGATCAGCGACAAAAAGAAAAAGGATCAACAAATCAATCTGGAGTTTGGGAGATCGTCATTCTACGGTGGTGAAAATCTTATGTATCTTACTATAGACGGAAAGCATGTCGTCATTGACGAAAAGACAGGAAGAGAAATTTTTGAGGCGATGGATAATCTTGGTAATTATCTCAGTTATCACAAGGCACCATGATTTAATACAGGAACAAAAGGCGGTAGCCGCTCACGGTCGCCGCCTCCTATATGTTTCATCAACCGCGCTTGACAAAAACTAAAGTCTGCCTCATAAATTATGAATGATAACCACTGCGCAGATTCGCGGCGCGCGCGCCATGCTGGGAATGACTCAAGCCGAACTGGCGAAGCGCGCCGGCATTTCGACGACTGGCCTCAACAATATCGAGACCGGCAACGCAGACCCAAAGGTTTCAACGCTCGCCGCTGTCCGCGCCGCGCTCGAAAGCGCCGGCGTCGAGTTCACGAATAACGGGCAACCGGGCGTCTCGGTTCGAGCAACAGCCGAAGGAATTATTCGGGCCGCTGAAATCGCGCGTGCGGGAGGTCCGGCACTGCCGGAGCCGACCGGGCTCGCTAAAGCGATTTTGGACGCCGGCAAACGTCGCCGGGGGGAGATAGATTAATGACCGTGAAGGCCCCAACCCTCGACGAATTCATCCGCATGCGCGGGTTGACTTACGATTCGCTTCGCGGTCTTGCCGTCGCGCAAGGTATCGAAAAAATGCGGCTTGACGACAAGTCGATTCGCTTCCTTGGCGATGACCACAAGGCGCGTCTCATCGCGGTCAGAAACGAGTTGATTGATCGCATGTCTGGCGACGCCGAGCCAGCGGCGGCGCATCGCCCCGTCGAACAAGCGCCGAGTTTGACACAAGCACAGCGCGACTGGACGGCCTTGGCGATAATCGAGGCGGGCGAATGGCGACGGGCCGGTTGTCCGCCCTTACGCGAGCCAGCAGACCCCATGGCGCGGAAGATAATCGCGGCCGCAGCGAAAGCACGCGGAGAAGTGCCGGACGGACTTCCTAAAGTTCTGGAACTTCCGCGCGATCCGGTTGCAAAAGCCATCATTTTGGCCGGTCGCCGGCGCCGTGGGGAAATTCAATGACATCATCCTGGCGCTTGGCCGGAGCGGCGACGGAGGCCCGCCAAATCGAGACAAACGAGCTGATCGCGGCGATGGCTGCCGGCTCTGAGAACTGGTCCACAACGCAAATTGCAGTGTCCGATACCGCGACATTGATTTGCCCCGAGCGCGCCGGACGGAGAAGCGTCACGCTCACGAATCTTGGCGCCGCCGCGATTTATCTCGGCAGCGACAACGCGGTGTCCGTCGCATCTGGCGTGCCGCTACCGGGCATCGTCGGCGCGCAAAAAAGCATCGAAACATGCGTAGCGATTTGGGGCGTTGCAGCTGACGTTGGAAGCGTGGCAGTCGAGGAACTTTTTTAACTGGAGAGCGAAATGACTAATGCTGAGGAAATCGCCACGCTTAAAGCGCAGATCGCCGAACTGGAGCGCCGCTTCGACGCGCAAGTCGCGCCGCCCGCGCCTGTGAAGATGTTGCAGCCGAAGCCGGTCGAAGACGAAGGAACGCGCGTCAGTTATCCCGCGCCGCTGTCAACCTTCGTCATGCCGTCGTCGACCGAATTGACGC
>PLZT01000169.1 GCA_003152255.1 Methylocystaceae bacterium
TGCTGAAAGCCGCCTTCGCCTCCGACAAGGGCGTCGACAACGAGGCGGTGGCGACGCGCGACGGCGGCTATGTGTGGTTCGAGGTGACCGACGTTGAGCAGGCCCGGCAGCAGGGCTTTGACGAGGTCAAGGGCGCGGTCGAAGCCGCGATGCGCAAAGAGACCCTGGAAAAGGCGCTGAGCGCCAAGGCCAAGGAACTTGTCGAGCAGTTGCGCGCGGGTAAGCCGATCGACAACCTCGCCGGCGAACTCGGCCTGCAAATCCGACATGTGACCGACGTGAAGCGCGCCAACCGGCCCGATTTCGCGCCCTCGACAATCGTGCAGTTCTTCGAGGCGCCCCCGCGCGGCGCGGGTTCCGCGCCGGTCGAAGGCGGCCAGTTGGTGTTCTTCGTCGCCGAATCGTCGGCGCCAAAATTCGATCCGGCGTCGCCGGAAGTCCTAAGCATCGCCGAACAACTGAAGCCCGCTCTGGTCAATGACGTGCTCGAGCAATATGTCGGCGGCCTTGAAAAATCGCTTGGCGTCGACATCAACCAAAAGGCGCT
Source organism: Methylocystaceae bacterium (assembly GCA_003152255.1). The sequence goes on from PLZT01000169.1 coordinate 548, forward strand.
GCAAGCCGCGATCGGTGGAGACGGCGACAAGTGACCGGCGAACTGGCCGAACCCGCCTATGACGTCTTCGCCGCCGATTACGAGGCGGGGCGCGCTTGTCTTGTCTCGATCCGGCTGGTCGGAGATTTGGAGACGCCGGTTTCCGCCTATCTGAAGCTTTCGCGCGGGCGCGAAGGCAACGCCTTTTTGCTGGAATCGGTCGAGGGAGGCGCGACGCGCGGCAGATATTCGATGATCGGCCTTGATCCCGACCTGATCTTTCGGGTGAAGGGCGGGGCGGCCGAGATCAATCGCGACGCGCGGACGGACGCCTCGGCGTTCGCGCCCTGCGATAAGTCCCCGTTGGAGGCGTTGCGACAGTTAATCGCCGAATCCGCGGCGGCGGCGCGCGAGGACTTGCCGCCAATGGCGGCGGGCGTGTTCGGCTATCTCGGCTACGACATGGTGCGCCAGATGGAGCGGCTGGCGCCCGCCAAGGAAGATAAGATCGGCGCGCCGGACGCGGTTCTGCTGCGTCCCACGATCATGGTCGTGTTCGACAGCGTGCGGGACGAGCTTTGCGTGGTGACGCCGGTGCGCCCGCGCGCCGGAATAACGCCGCGCGCCGCGCATGAGGCGGCGCTCGCCCGGCTGGAGAGAATCGCCGCGACCCTGGAGACGGCGCTCGATCACCACGAAGCATGCGTCGATCCGCTGCTCGCCGGGCAAAAACCCGCGTCGAACACGCCGCCAGCCCGTTTCCTCGACATGGTCGAGCGCGCCAAGGAATATATTCGCGCCGGCGACATATTCCAGGTGGTGTTGTCGCAGCGCTTCACGGCGCCTTTCGCGCTCCCGGCCTTCGCGCTTTACCGCGCGCTGCGGCGGGTCAATCCGGCGCCGTTTTTGTGCTTTCTCGATTTCCGCGACTTCCAGATCGTCTGCTCCAGCCCGGAAATTCTCGTGCGCCTCGCCGATGACAAAGTGACCATCCGTCCGATCGCCGGAACGCGCTGGCGCGGCGCGCGGGTCGAAGAGGACGAGCGGCTCGCCCACGAACTGCTCGCCGACGAGAAAGAACGCGCGGAGCATTTGATGCTGCTCGATCTCGGACGCAACGACGTGGGCCGCGTCGCCAAGACCGGCACGGTGAAGGTCACCGACAGCTTCTCCATCGAACGCTATAGTCATGTCATGCACATTGTCTCGAATGTCGAAGGAGAACTTGATCCGGTCCATGACAGCATCGACGCCTTGGCGGCGGGCTTTCCGGCGGGCACGGTCTCCGGCGCGCCCAAGGTGCGGGCGATGGAGATCATCGACGAGCTCGAGACCGACAAACGCGGCATTTATGGCGGCTGCATCGGCTATTTTGGTTCGGGCGGGCAGATGGACACCTGCATCGTATTGCGCACGGCCATCGTAAAGGACGGCCAGATGCACGTTCAGGCGGGCGCCGGCGTCGTCTACGACAGCGAACCCGCTTACGAACAACGCGAATGCGAGAACAAGGCGATGGCGCTGTTTCGCGCCGCGGAGGAGGCCGTGCGTTTCGCGGCCCGCGCCCGGCGGGGGCAATAGGCGCAGCCCATGGCCGAGCCCGTCAACAACTACGACGACGCCGACGACCCGTATAGGGCTATCCGCGTTGGCGATCCCGGGGCCGGGGGCGAGGCGACCAAATGGGGCTATCTTTTGACGCGTTTCATGCGCGTCATGGCTTTGTTTTGGCTAATGCAAGGCTTGGCGCAATGGCGCGTCGTGCTGACGGCGCGGGCGCCGATCTTCGACACGATGCCGACCAGCGCCGCTTTGGCCATTATTTTCTTCAGCGTGCTTGATCTCGTCGCGGGAGTTGGTCTGTGGCTCGCGACGCCCTGGGGCGGCGTCCTTTGGCTGCTTATCGCCAGCGCGCAAATTTTCGTCGCGGCGAGCATGCCGCAATTTTTCGCGGGCGGCTATTGGCTCATTGGAGTGGATTTGGTGCTGATCGTGCTCTACTTCGGATTGACCTTCGAGGCGGGGCGCGATTTCGAGGCGCAAAAGCTCATGGAGCAGTTCCGGCGCCGAAAATCCGCGCCGCGCTCCGCTTCTGGCGAAAAACCATCGGCTCTGGGGCGGCTGGGACGTCGTTTCGTCGGCAAGAGAGACGACAAGGCGGCGGCTAACCGGGGGGCGCGCGCGGAATCCTCCGGGCCCGGCAGCCCGTCCGCCGGCGATCCCGCGCCCAAGCCCTTCGGCAAAACTCGCGAGACGCCAGTCGGCGCGTCCAAAAAAGCGCGGGGGGCCGAACCCAAAGGTTAACCGCTGTTTAGCGTAATTTATTGGATTAATTCACGCTCCATTCACTGCAACGCAAGCGTTCCTGGTAAACTCGGAATTCATGCTATTGTTTAAACCGGTCTTCATCGGGGCTGATTAGGTTCTCCCTATGAACGGTAATCGAGAGATGCTCCAACGCATCCCGCCAGGAGACGGAGAAGACCATGACGGCTGCAACGAAATCAGCTCCCCAGCAAACCCGGGCCGAGCGCATCGGCGAAATACGGCCGGTCTATATGGAAGCGCTCACTCTGGTCGAGCGCCTGCACAGCCGTCTTCTCGACGTGATCAAGGATGAGTTCGACCGTCGCGACCGCGGCGACGTCAATTCGGTCCAGGCGCTGCTGCTCTACAACATTGGCGACAAGGAGTTGACGGCGAGCGAACTGCGCACGCGCGGCTATTATCTTGGCTCCAACGTCTCCTACAACGTCAAGAAGCTGGTCGAAATGGGCTATCTCCACCACGCGCGTTCGCGCATCGATCGGCGCTCGGTGCGCATCAGCCTTACTCCCAAGGGGAAGGAAGTGCACGACATCGTGAGCGATCTCTACGAGAAGCACGCCATGACTGTGGAGCAGATCGGCGGCGTCAGCAGCGAGGAATTCAAGGTTCTCAACACCTCGCTCAGCCGTCTGGAGCGCTTTTGGACCGACCAGATCCGTTATCGCCTGTAACAGCCGCTCGGGGGCCGACCTTCCCGCTTGTTCCTGTTTTCTTCCTATCGCCGGATGGAGCGCCTCCTTCGTGGGGGCCGCGCCACCGGCGTTTTTCTCGCGGCTGAAGCGAATCGCCGCTCGCGGGACAATTCTGGGCGGTTGCCTCCCGGCGCGTGCGAGCCTAATGAAAAACGAAAGGCGCCCGCCGGGAAACGGACCAAAACAAATGGCAAAAGTCACGCTGATCGACAATTACGACAGCTTCACCTTTAATCTCGTCCATTATTTCGGCGAGCTCGGGGCCGATGTCGCCGTGCATCGCAACGATAAANNCTCGATCTGATCGCCGCCGCCGCGACCGAGGTGCCGATTTTCGGCGTATGTCTCGGCCATCAGGCCATCGGCGAGAGTTTTGGCGGCGAAGTGGTGCGCGCGCCGCTGCCGATCCACGGCAAGATGGCGACGATTCTGCATCAGGGCGAAACGATTTTTCGCGGCATAGAGGGGCCGTTTCAGGCGACACGCTATCACTCGCTGGTCGTTAGGCGCGAGACCTTGCCCGGTTGTCTGCGCGTCACCGCGACAACGCCCGACGGGCTGATCATGGCGCTCTCGCATGAAAGCCTGCCGGTTCATGGCGTGCAGTTCCATCCCGAAAGCATCACCTCGCAGCACGGACACAAAATCCTGCGCAATTTCCTCGATCTGGCGCGGGAATGGAACGATTCGCGTCCCTCCCGCGCCAAAGTCGCGTGAGCGCGTTCAAGTCCGTTCTCGCCGCGTTGGCCGAGGGCGAACGTCTCTCGCGCGAGCGGGCGCGGGAGGCTTTTTCGTTGATTCTGGAGGGCGCGGCGACGCCGGCGCAACTCGGCGCCTTTCTGATGGCGTTGCGCCAGCGCGGCGAAACCCCCGAGGAATTGATAGGCGCGGCGCAGGCGATGCGCGCCGCCATGATCCGGGTCGAGGCGCCGGAGGACGCCATCGACATCGTGGGCACCGGCGGCGACAGCGCCAACACCTATAATATTTCCACCTTGGCCGCGATTATCGCCGCCGCCGCGGGCGTTCCCGTCGCCAAACATGGCGGCAAGGCCGCCTCCTCGCGCTCGGGCGCCACGGATGTCTTGGCCGAACTGGGCGTCAAGGTCGGGATCGACGCCGCCTCCGCCGGCGCCTGTCTGCGCGAGGCCGGAATATGCTTCATGGCCGCGCCGACGCATCACCCGGCGCTCCGTAACGCGGCGCCGGTGCGCTCCGAACTGGGGCTGCGCACGATTTTCAATCTGCTCGGGCCGTTGTGCAATCCCGCCGGAGTCAAGCGCCAGGTGCTGGGCGTCTACGCGCCCGAATGGCTCGAGCCGATGGCGCTGGCGCTGCGCGAGCTTGGCTCGGAGCGCGCGTGGCTGTTGCATGGGAGCGACGGGCTCGACGAGGCCACGACCACCGGCAAAACTCATGTCGTCGCGCTGGAGCGCGGCGCGCTGCGCTCGTTCGAGATTCACCCCGGCGACGCCGGCCTGCCGCTGGCCGCGCCGCGGGAGCTGACTGGCGGCGACCCCGCCCATAACGCCCGCGCGTTGCGCGAGGTTCTCGGCGGCACGCGCAACGCCTATCGCGATATCGCGGTGCTCAACGCCGCGATCACGTTGGTTGTCGCCGGCGAGGCGCGGGATTTGCGCGCGGGCGCGGCGCGGGCGGCGGCGGCGCTGGACAGCGGCGCCGCGCGCGAGAAATTGGAGCTTTTGACGCGGGTTTCGAATAAATAAATGCCAATCGGGGCGTCGACGAATTAACGCTGCCCAGCCCGACCGCTTGCAAAGAAGCCCGCGATCGGAGCACTATCGCGGGCGCCGACGGCGATTTCAGTAATGTCGGAATTTACGCAATTCATGAGCCTGTGCGTATTCATCGCGCGGGTTTGAATAGTTCGAGCGGGGAGCTTGGCAATGCAAAAACTTTCAATGCGGCTAACGGGTCTTTGCCTTTCGGCTGTTCTTTGCGCGGTCGGCGCGGGCGGGATCGCGCTTGGATGCACGCGGACCCTTTTCGTGGGCGCCGACGATACGGTCATCACTGGACGCAACATGGATTGGGACGAGGATATGTCCTCCAATCTTTGGGTGTTTCCGGCCGGGCTCAAACGTGAGGGCGCCGCCGGCGCGCGTTCGATCCGCTGGGTTTCCAAATATGGCAGCGTTATCGTCTCCGGCTACGAAGTCGGGACGGCGGACGGCCTTAACGAAAAAGGACTGGCGGCCAATCTGCTTTATCTCGCGGAGTCGGAATATCCCAAGCCGGATGGCAAACGCCCGGTGCTTTCGGTCGCCGCCTGGCCGCAATATGCGCTCGACAATTACGCCACGGTCGACGAAGCGGTCTCGGCGTTCGCCAAGGAGCCGTTCAATATTCTCGCGCCCACTTTGCCGAACGGCGCTCCCGCCGCGCTTCATCTGTCGATATCGGACGCCTCCGGGGATTCGGCAATATTCGAATATATCAAGGGAAAGTTAATCATTCACCACGGCAAGCAATATAACGTGATGACCAATTCGCCGACTTTCGACCAGCAGCTCGCCATCGAGGAATATTGGCGGGGCGTCGGCGGCCTCGCTTTCCTGCCGGGGACCAATCGCGCCGCCGACCGCTTCGCCCGCGCCGCCTTCCTGCTCGACGCCATTCCCAAGAAGATCGACCCGCACTTCATCAAGGCCGTGCCGGAACAATCCTTCGCCTATCAGGCGGTGGCGAGCGTGATGAGCGTGCAGCGGGCTGTCAGCGTGCCGCTTGGCATCTCGACGCCCGATCAACCCAATATCGCCTCGACGCTTTGGCGCGTCGCGGCGGACCAGAAGAACCTCGTCTATTACTTCGACTCCGCCACGCGGCCGAACACCTTTTGGGTCTCGCTCGCGAAGCTGAACCTCAAACCAGGGGCGCCGGTCAGGAAACTCACGATCCAGAACGGCGAAGTGTTCTCGGGGGAAACCGCAGAGCAGTTCAAGGACGCCGCGCCATTCAAATTCCTGCCGGCGACCGCTCCGTAGGATTGTTCGCGCGCAGCGCCGCGTGATCGGCCCACACGGCGCTGTTTTTATGCTAGCATGGAGGGATCGAAGGCGGAGGGCGCGAATCGCGGCGCGGCTTTCTAACGGCTGAGAAAATGACCGACATTCTGCACAAAATCGAATCCTACAAACGCACCGAAATCGCCGAGGCGAAAGTGCGGATGCCGCTGTCCGCCCTTGAGCGCAAGGCGCGCGATCACGATCCGCCGCGCGGCTTCGTCTACGCCATCGAGCAGAAGTTGGGCGAGGGCCGCATCGCGCTGATCGCCGAAGTCAAGAAAGCGAGCCCGTCCAAGGGCGTGATCCGCGCCGATTTCGACCCGCCAATGCTCGCCCGCGCCTATGAGGCGGCCGGGGCGGCCTGTCTCTCCGTGCTCACGGACGGCCCCTCGTTTCAGGGCAGCCTGGAGTTTCTGGAGAGCGCCCGCAAGGCCACGCATCTGCCCGCCCTGCGCAAGGATTTCCTCTATGATCCCTATCAGGTGTTCGAGGCGCGGGCCCATGGCGCGGATTGCGTGCTGATCATCATGGCCGCCGTGACCGATTCCGAGGCCAAGGCCCTCAACACCACCGCCCACGATCTGCGCATGGACGTGCTGGTCGAGGTGCATGACGAGCGCGAACTCGAACGCGCGCTGGGGCTGGAGACCCGGCTGATTGGCGTCAACAACCGAAATCTCCATGATTTCAAGGTGTCGCTGGAAACCAGCGAGCGGCTGGCCGAACATGTCCCCAAGGACAAGATTCTCGTCTCCGAGAGCGGCATAACGACGCATGAGGACTGCCTGCGTCTCGAGAAATCCGGCATCTTCGCGTTTCTCGTCGGCGAGAGCCTGATGCGCAAGGCGGATGTCGAGGCCGCCACGCGCGAACTGCTGCAGGGAGCGCATGTCGGCGCGCCCGCCCACGCGCGGGCCTAAATGGCCGAACTGACGCATATCGGCCCGCGGGGCGAGGCGCATATGGTCGACGTCTCGGCCAAGCCCGACAGCGCGCGGGCGGCCGTCGCCCGGGGCCGCGTCGTGATGGCGCGGGAGACCTTGGCTCTCGCGCTGGCCGGCGAGGCCAAGAAGGGCGATGTGTTCGGCGTCGCGCGCATCGCCGGGATCATGGCCGCGAAGAAGACGCATGAACTGATCCCGCTGTGTCATCCGCTCGGCCTCTCGAAGGTCGGCGTCGAGATCACGCCGGACGAGACGCTGCCCGGCGTGCTGGTCGTCGCCGAGACGAGCGTGACCGGCAAGACCGGCGTCGAAATGGAGGCCCTCACCGCCGTCGCGGTCGCCTGCCTGACGATCTACGACATGCTGAAGGCCGTCGACCGCGCCATGCGCATCGAGGGCGTCGAGCTGGTCGAGAAGCGCGGGGGCAAAAGCGGTCCCTGGAGCCGCGAGAAAGAATAAGCCATGGCCGAACAAAAACCGCTCGGCGTCGACGAGGCGCTGGCCCGCGTATTGGAGCACGCCCGCCCGCTCGGCGAGCCCGAGGCCGTCCCGCTGGCCCGCGCGCTTGGCCGCACGCTGGCGCAAGACCTTTTAGCGCGGCGCACGCAGCCGCCGGTCGACGTTTCCGCGATGGACGGCTATGCCGTCCGCCATGCCGATTTCCGGGCGCCGCGGGCGCGCTTACGGCTCGTTGGGGAGAGCGCCGCCGGCCACGCCTTCGAGGGTGCGCTCAAGCCCGGGGAATGCGTCCGCGTCTTCACCGGCGCGCGCGTGCCGGCCGGCGCGGATACGATCCTGTTGCAGGAAGACGCCATCGTCGAGAACGGGTTGATCCACGCCAGCGCCAACCCCGCGCCGGGCCGTCACATCCGCGCGAAAGGGGTCGATTTTTCGATTGGATCGACGGCGCTGCGGGCGGGGACGCGGCTCGGGCCGGCGCAAATCGCGCTCGCCGCCGCCGCCGATCACGCCGAGCTTTCCGTCGCGCGCCGTCCCCGCGTCGCGATCTTGGCCAGCGGTGACGAACTGGTCGAGCCGGGGCAGGGGGCGGGGCCGGACCGGATCGTCAGCTGCAACGATCTCGCGGCGGCCGGCCTCGTCGAACAGGCCGGCGGCGAGCCGATCCATCTCGGCATCTGCCGGGACGACCTCGCCGACCTCAAGCGCGGGATCGCGCGCGCCCGGGAGGCCCGCGCCGACGTGCTGGTGACGCTCGGGGGCGCTTCGGTCGGCGATCACGATCTGCTGCGTCCCGCGCTGGCGGGGGAGGGCATGACGCCGGGCTTTTGGCGCATCGCCATGCGTCCGGGCAAGCCGCTGATCTTCGGACGGCTCGGTGAGGCCTTCGTGCTCGGCCTGCCAGGCAATCCGGTCGCCTCCTATGTTTGCGCGCTGATGTTCCTGGCTCCGCTGCTGCGCGCCCTGCAGGGCGATCCGACCGCGGGAGAGGACAAGACCGAGGGCGCGCTGCTCGGCGTCGATCTTCCCGCTAATAAGGGCCGCCGCGATTATCTGCGGGCCACGCTGTCGAAGGACGCGCTGGGAAGGCATATCGCCACGCCGCTGCCGCTGCAGGACTCCTCGCTGCTGAGCGAATTGGCCGGCGCGCAAGCGCTGCTGATCCGCGAGATCGACGCGCCCCCGGCCAAGGCCGACGACCCCTGCCGGATTTTTCGGCTGCCCTGAGAGTTTTGGGCTCGATCCCCCCGTGGACCGGGGCGACTGGGGCGACGGATGATCGGGGGAAGCTCCAGCCCAGTCGCGGCGGCCCTCATCCGACCCCGCTTTCGCGGGGCCACCTTCTCCCGTAAACGGGAGAAGGAGCGCGGCCGTTTGATTCAACTTCAATAATCTAAATTAAATTGGCGCGTCCCTTCTCCCACTGGTGGGACAAGGTGGCCCGGCGCAGCCGGGTCGGATGAGGGATGCCGCGACCGGGTTGAAACTCCCTCGATCGTCATCGTCTGTCGCCGCTGTCGCCGCTTTCGCCACGGTCCACGCGCGCACAGGCTTGCCAACGGCTTTGACGGGGTTGTCCGACGACAAGGGGGCGGACGGCGAACATGCGGAAACTCCCGTCTTCGCCAATTGTCGCTTTTGATAATTCCAGAAAAATAGATAATATATATATTTATATCTATAAACTCGTTGTTATACAAAGGCTTGGCATTCAATGAGTGGATAGCCCGAAGATTGGAGAGCCCCTTCCTTGGAAAGCCAGCCCATCGGAGAGTCCTTCTCACGCTGGTTCTCGGTTCCGCTTCCCGAGTCCGGCCAGGGGCGGAGCCATGTCGAAGAGAACCGCCAAGCCCAAAGGCCGCGTCCGCCCGTGGACCGGGGCGACTGGGGCGACAGCGGCGACGGATGATTGGGGAAGCTCCAGCCCAGTCGCGGCGACCCTCATCCGTCACGCCTTCGGCGCGACACCTTCTCCCACCAGTGGGAGAAGGTGGGACGCCGTTTTATTCAACTTCAATAAGCTAAATTAAAAGGGCGCGTCCCTTCTCCCACTGGTGGGAGAAGGCGGCCCGGCGCAGCCGGGTCGGACGAGGGATGCCGCGACGGGTTGGAACGTCCTCGATCGTCATCTTCCGTCGCCCCCGTCGCCCCAGTCGCCACGGTCCACGCGCGGAGACGGGGAAAACCGACGCGGGCCTTTACATCCGGGCGGCGCGTCCTTAGGTTCCCGACCGAAATCCTATCAGGGCGGCCAAGCCGCCAGATGACACGAAGGCCAAACTCCATGCGCGCCGAACCGCAAGCGCTGAAAGACGAGATCGAGCAGTCCATAGGGCTGCTGAGGAGGCATCTTTGACGCGCCTACAGCAACGCGCCGCCTCGCCGAACTAAACGCCAGGGTCGAAGACCCCGATCTGTGGAACAACGCCGAGGAAGCGCAGAAGATCATGCGCGAGCGGACCGAGCTGGAGGACCGGCTGGGATCGCTGGGCATGCTCGACCGCGAGTTGGACGACGCCGTGACGCTCGTCGAACTCGGCGAGATGGAGGACGACGCCGCGACCGAGAAGGAGGGCGTCGAGGCGATGAAGGCGCTGCTGCGGCAAGCGCGCCAGCGTCAGATCGAGGCGCTGTTCTCCGGCGAGGCCGACGGCAACGACACCTATATCGAGGTTCACTCGGGCGCGGGCGGCACCGAGAGCCAGGACTGGACGCGCATGCTGTTTCGCATGTACGCGCGCTGGGCCGAGCGCAAGAAGTTCAAGGTCGAGGTGATCGAGGAGACGGCCGGCGAAGAGGCCGGCCTCAAATCCGGCACGCTGCTGATCAAGGGCCATAACGCGCATGGCTGGGCCAAGACCGAATCGGGCGTGCATCGGCTCGTGCGCATCTCCCCCTTCGACTCCGCCGCCCGCCGGCACACGAGCTTCGCGTCGGTCTGGGTCTATCCCGTCGTGGACGACCGCATCAATATCGAGATCAACGAGGCCGACTGCCGGATCGACACCTATCGTTCGCAGGGCGCGGGCGGCCAGCACATCAACACGACCGATTCGGCCATCCGCATCACCCATATGCCCTCGGGCATCGTCGTGGCCTGTCAGGCCGAGCGCTCGCAGCACAAGAACCGCGCCACGGCCTGGAACATGCTGCGCGCGCGGCTCTATGAAAAGGAGCTGGAGCGGCGCGAGGCCGAGGCCAACGCCATGCAGGCGTCCCGAACCGAGATCGGCTGGGGCCATCAAATCCGCTCCTATGTGCTGCAGCCCTATCAGCTCGTGAAGGACTTGCGGACCGGCCATACCTCGGGCACGCCCTCCGAGGTGCTCGACGGCGAACTCGACGACTTCATGCAGGCCTCGCTGGCGCAGCGCGTCTATGGCGGCGGCCCGGAGAAGGTCGAGGACGTGGAGTAGGGCGGCGCTTGCGCGGCCAAACTTCGGCTTGGCGTCTACCAAACATCAAATTATGACACGCCGGGAGTTGTCAGCTCGCGGCGGCGGACATACTATGTCCCGCATGGACCGAAAGCTCTTCACTCGCCCAGCCAGCGACGACGCCAGCGATACGATCGTCGAGCCGGAGGCTTGCGCCAACGCCTTTCCGGCCAGGCTGATCGCGGCGGGTCTGCGCCCGACGCGCCAGCGCGTGGCGCTAGGGGAGTTGCTGTTCGGCCGGGGCGATCGTCATGTGACGGCGGAGCGGCTGTTCGAGGAGGCGACGGCGGCGCAATTGTCGGTCTCGCTAGCGACGGTCTACAACACGCTGCACCAGTTCACGTCCGCCGGCATCTTGCGCGAGATCGCGGTGGACGGCGCGCGGGTCTATTTCGACACCAACACCACGGACCATCATCACTTCCTGCTCGAGGACGACGGCGAGCTTTACGACATTCCGGGGTCCACGATGGCCGGGCTCAATCTGCCGAAGCCTCCCGAGGGGCTCAAGGTGGCGAGGATCGACGTGGTGGTGCGTCTGCGGCGCGAGAGCGGCGTTTAGGAGCGCGCATCGTGCTGTCCGGGATGCGAGCCCTTGGGCACGCGGTCCGTATGGCGCGCGTTGGGCCGCGAGCCTTCAGGCTCGCTTTTGGTAGCTCGCGGTTTGAGCGGCCCGAACCACTCCAGGGGTCTTGTCGCCACTGTCGCCGAAGTCGCCACGGGGCTCTGGCGGGGGGACGGGGATGAAAGGAGGGGCCGGAGCCGCTACTCCACCTTCTCGCCGGGATAGGCGCCCCAAAGATTCTCCTGCTTCATATAGCCGTCGAAGCCGGTTCCGGCGATCCGGCACCATTCTCCATCGCAGCGGCGCAGCGCGGCGACGACGCCGGGCGAGAGTTTGGCGATTGGGGTCGCGTGATCGCTGGCGGTGAGCAGCAGCGGCTCCTTCTTCCAGGGCGCGACGAGGGCGGTGCGCCGGCCCGACAGCAGCGAATGCAGCACCCATCCCTCGACGCCCTCGGAATCGCGAATCTTGCGCCAGATTTCGAATTCGGCGGTGATCTCGACCGGCAGGCCCGCCCGCTCGTAGACCCAGAGCGTCCGGTGTTCCTTGCTCGGCCCTTCGTGCAAATTCACGCGGTCGGATTTGAGGCTGACGAAGCGCGGCAGCGGCAGTTGGCTGACCGGCCCGATCTGCGCCTGCTGCGCGCGCGCCTCTCGCGAATCGACCAGAGGCGGCAGAATCAGCGCGGCGGCGAGCGCGAGCGCCAAGGCCGCATCCTTGCCGGCGATCCATGAGCGCGGAAACATGGGGTCTCTTTCTTTCGGTTGGCGTCGGCGTCCGTTTGGAGCGAGCCGACTGGTCTTATCCCTTCTAGCGCGACGAGGGATCGCTCGTCTTGTCTTTGGCCCGCCATCTGCTAGGAAGGCCCTGGGAAACGGGGCCGACGCCGCGACTTTGGGCCAATCGTCGTTAACACCGGGTTGAAACGCGTTGGCGACGTGGCCGGCGCGCGAAAAAGCCGGGCGCCGGCACCTGTAAAATCAGCGTATCGGAACCATGGTTTTCCTGATACGAAAGTGTCGATTCTGTTCTGGGAGACGAACGCGCAGATGGCGAAAAAGAAGCCGCTCGTCGTGGTGACACGTCGGCTCCCCGAGGTGATCGAAACCCGCATGTGCGAGTTGTTCGATACGCGCCTCAATGTGAGCGACAAACCCGCGACCCACGAGGAACTCGTCGAGGCGATGCGCACCGCCGACGTGCTGGTGCCGACCATCACCGACCGCATCGACGCCGGGTTGATCGCCCAGGCCGGCGAGCAGATGAAGCTGATCGCCAATTTCGGCAATGGCGTCGATCATATCGACGTGGCCTCGGCGTTGCGGCGCTCGATCACCGTCACCAACACGCCGGGCGTCCTGACCGAGGACACCGCCGATATGACGATGGCGCTGATTCTCGCCGTGGCACGCCGCGTGGTCGAGGGCGCCAATGTCATCAACGGCGGCGACTGGGGCGGCTGGGCGCCGACCTGGATGCTGGGCCGCCGAATCACCGGCAAGCGTCTCGGCATCGTCGGCATGGGCCGGATCGGCCAAGCGCTCGCGCGCCGCGCCAACGCCTTCGGCCTGTCGATCCATTATCACAACCGCCGCCGCGTCCCGATCGAGATCGAGGAGCAGCTCGAGGCGACCTATTGGGAATCGCTCGACCAGATGCTGGCGCGCGTCGATATCGTGTCGATCCATTGCCCTCACACGCCCGCGACCTACCATCTTCTGTCGGCGCGCCGGCTCAAGCATTTGCGGTCCCACGCGATATTGATCAACACCGCGCGCGGCGAGATCGTCGACGAGAACGCGCTGGTGCGGATGTTGGAGACGGACGAACTGGCCGGAGCCGGGCTCGACGTGTTCGAGCACGAGCCGGCGGTGTCTCCCAAGTTGTTGAAGCTGGCGCAGGCCGGCAAGGTCACGCTGCTTCCGCACATGGGCTCGGCGACGATCGAGGGCCGCATTGACATGGGCGAGAAGGTCATCATCAATATAAAGACCTTCATGGATGGGCACCGACCGCCGGACCGCGTGCTGCCAAGCATGCTTTAAGGGATCGCCGCCAAGCGGACGCGCGGCCCGTCAAGGATCGACCAAAAGGACGCCACGATGAAAAGACCGTCGATCGCTCTCGCGACGCTCGCCTGCGCACTCGCGCTCGGGCTCGCCTTCCCCGCGCAAGCGAAAAAAGACAAGCCCGCAGACAGCGACAAGCCGCAAGATGAAAACGCCGAATCCGGCGGCATTCCGCGCTATCAGCCCTTCCCGCACGGCCAGAACTTCATCCTCATGGAGCTTAACGGCAAGGCTCCTCCAAGGGAGATCTGGCTGCGCATCGACTCGACGGATCGCGCCACGGGCTCTTCGGGCTGCAAGAACTGGTCCGGCATTTTCGTCATCGGGCCGGATCGTCTCGGGCCCCGCGCAATGCCGGCCTTCACGGAACAGACCTGCGATCCCGCCGCCTTGGCGTTCGAGCGGGAATATTGGAATATTCTGTTGAGCGGCCCCCACTGGGACACCAAGGGAGACGATCTGATCCTCAAGGCGCTTAAGGGCGGCGGAACGTTGCGGTTTTCGCGCTCGCTGTGAGATCGCCTTCTCGTTCGACGAGGCCGCGCGAATCCTCGGTCGACGTTTTCGCGCGCCTCGCCCAATTCGAGGGACTCCGCAACTTTCGGGACGCACTCATGAGCCTCGGTTTCGCTCGCATTTCGTTCGTCATGTTCTTCGCCAGCGCCGTGGCTGGCTGCAACAGCGCGCCTCCGCCGCAACCGCTGGCGCCGCAGGGTCCAGGCAGCCGTAGCGTCCCGCCGGCGGGGTTCAAGCTTCCGGAAGGCTCCGGTTGCTCCGGCTCCATAGCCCGATATCGCGCCATCATGGACAATGATCTCGCCATGGGCCATGTCAATCAGGGCGTCTACAACCAGATCCAAAATGAGATCGGCGACGCGGAGAGCGCTTGCTCGGCGGGGCAGGAAGCGCGGGCGCTCACGCTGGTTCACGCGAGCAAGGCGCGTCACGGATATCCGGGCTGACGCTCCGTCCTGGCGACCCTTAGGACATCCGGCTAATTGAATTGGAAATCGTCCAGACTATATCGATTGACCCGCCCGCCGGGGCTGTTACCGTTTAGCTGGATGCGCGGCGAGGCTACCCGAGGTCTTGGGGAACGACCGGAGTTTTCCCGGAAGACTGGGCGGGAACATTGTAAGCGAAACGGATATCACCAACTCTTAACCATGGCTCGCGCTAGATGGCGTGACGGCGATGGGCGGGAAAGGCGACGAAATGATGATGTTTGGCGCGAAACTGGTCGGGGGCGCGTTCCTGGGCGCATTTTCGGGCGCGGCCCTGCTGGCTGGGTCCGCTTTCGCGGAAGACGCGAGTTTGAGTTTGTCGATCAAGGATCACCGCTTCTCTCCGGCCGAGATTCGCGCGCCAGCCAACACGGCGATCACGCTTACCGTTAAAAATCTCGACAAGACGCCGGAGGAGTTCGAAAGCAAGCCGTTGCGCGTGGAAAAGGTCATCGCCGGCGGCGGCGAGACGACCGTTCACATTCACCCGCTCAGCCCTGGCAAATACCGTTTCTTCGGCGACTACCACGAAGCCACGGCGGAAGGCTTCCTGATCGTCGAATAGGACCGTTATTATGCTCGGCGCCCTGATCATCGTCTTTCGCGAAGTTATCGAGGCCGGCCTCATCGTCGGCATCGCCCTGGCGGTCACGCGCGGCGTGCGCGGCTCGCGCCAATGGATCGCCGCTGGCGTTTTCGCGGGCGTCGTAGGCGCGCTGCTGGTCGCGGGATTCGCCGAGCAGCTTTCCGCGGCGATGGCCGGGCGGGGACAGGAGCTGTTCAACGCGAGCGTGCTCGGCCTCGCGGTGGCCATGCTGGCCTGGCACAATATCTGGATGGCGCGGCACGGGCGCGAGCTCTCGCGCGAATTATCCGATGTCGGCCGCGCCGTGGCGAGCGGGGATAAAACATTCCTCGCGCTCGCCGTCGTCGTCGGCGTGGCGGTGCTCCGCGAAGGCTCCGAGGTCGCGCTGTTTTTATACGGCATTTTGATTTCCGGCGAATCGGGTTTCGATGTCCTCGCCGGCGGCTTCGCGGGCCTTGGCCTTGGCGCGCTGGTCAGCTTCCTGACCTTCTACGGGCTGGTGATCATTCCGCCGCGAAGGCTGTTCGCGACCACCTCGGTTTTGGTGACATTGCTGGCCGGCGGACTCGCCGCGCAAAGCGCCGCCTTCCTACAGCAGGCCGGCGTCGTCACCGCGCTGTCTCGGACGCTTTGGGACACCTCGGGCATTCTACCAGACAACGGTCTGTTCGGACGCGTGCTGCACACGCTCATCGGCTATTCCGATCAACCCTCCGCGTTGCAGGGCGTCGCCTATCTCGGGACGATTCTGACGATCGTGATCGCGACGAGACTCGCGGCTCCGGCGCCGCGCCGAGTCACGGCGATGAGCGCGCCAGCGGAGTGAGACAGACTGTCGCGACGAATTCATCGGCGCCGTAGCTATATTTAATGCGGCGCGTCGCCTAAACTCGACGAAAGAGTGCCGATTCGTTTTTCGTTCCGCTGATTGAGTTTGTTAGAGGCCGCTCGCCGGTTCGGCTCATAGCCATCCGGAGGACCCGTCGATTGGGAAAGCGCAATGTTTCAGGCCAAATCATCTTTCATGTCGATGATCAAAAGCTCCGCCACGACGTTCGCCTCGATCGCGGTTCTCGCGAGCTTTCCGGCGCTGGCCGACGACGCCGCGCCCAAGTTCGCCGACCAGGGGAAGGGATGGACCGAAGCGCTCCGCAAGGAGTTTTACGGCCTCGATCAGGGCGCGCGGATCATGCCCCTTTCTTGGATCAAGGCGCTAAAGCGTTCCGACGGAACCGGATTTCTCGACGACGCCCTGGGCCGCTACGGCTATTTGCCGAACCCCGACAGCGAGACGCCCGGACTGCCCGTGGGCTTCCTCGCCGCCGCCGACTCCGGCGCCAAGGAGAAAACCTTTTCCATGACCTGCGCGGCCTGCCACACGCGGCAGATCGAGATCGACGGCAAGCCGATCAGGATCGACGGCGGCCCCGCCATTGTCGATTTCGGAAGCCTGCTCGACGACATGGACAAAGCGCTCGGCAAGGTCTTGGACGACGATGCGGCTTTCGCGGCTTTCGCGACAGCCGTGCTCGGCTCCTCGCCCTCGGACGAGGCGCGAAAACAATTGAGGGAGGACGCCGGCGCCTGGTTCGCGTCATATGACGCGCTGATCCAGGCGTCGCTGCATCCAAAGCCCTCGGACGACAAGCACGTCGCCCTTCCCTGGGGGCCGGCGCGCGCCGATTGCGTGGGCATGATCTTCAACCGTGTCGCGGGACTGGACATCGGAAAAACGTCCAGCCGGATCATCGCCGGAAACATGGCGGCCGCCGACGCGCCGGTGCGTTATCCCTTCGTGTGGAACGCATCCGACCAAGACTGGACGCAATGGCCTGGCTTCGCGCAAAACGGCGACGGCATTACCGGCCTTGGCCGGAACGTCGGCGAGGTCTTCGGCGTCTTCGGCGTCTTTCATCCGACGAGCGATCCGCTGGCGATCGACGGCGTCGATTATCTCGCGGATTCGTCCTTACAGTTTTCCAAGCTTCAGCGGCTCGAGAATCTCATCAGGCAGATCAAGCCGCCAGCATGGCCAGGAAAAATCGACGATCAGCTCGCGGCGAAGGGCAAGGATATTTTCGATCGGCGACCCAAGGACGGCGGCTGCGGACCGGGGTGCCACCGCGAAGAAAAGGGCGAAGCGCGTCTTTGCAATTCCGACACCTGGAAAACACCGCGGCAGCCCGTCGGAACGGACATCCGAGAATATAAAGGCCTCGGGCGCATAGGCGATACCGGCGTGCTGGCGGGCCAAATCATCCCCGGCCTGCCCTTCGCCACGCTGAAGTCGACGGACAGCCTGGCCAGCGTGCTTAAAACTTCCGTGGCGCAATCGGTCATTCAAGCGCCTTTGAAATACGGCGCATTCACCTTCGCGCCTATTCTGGCCGAGTGTTTGAAAAACAAGGAAGCAAATCCTNNCCAGCGACCCCATCGTATTCGAATCCCGCGTCTTGCATGGCGTTTGGGCCACGGCTCCCTATCTGCACAACGGTTCCGTGCCCACGCTCTGGGAGTTGTTGAAACCGGCGGCGGCGCGCGTCTCGTCCTTCAAGATCGGTCCCGCCTACGATCTCGACAATGTTGGGCTGGCCGCGGAGCAGAAGAAGTTCGGCGCTTATGAGTTGCAGACCACCGCGGACTGCGGCGCCGGCAAAATGGACGACTCCGGCAACAGTCGTTGCGGCCATGACTATGGCACTTGGCTCAAGGAGGACGAGAAAAGGGCCTTGCTGGAATATCTGAAGGGCCTCTAAAACAATCACGGGCCCGAAGAGCGGGACGCAATGTGGCGCGCGGGGGAGAGGCCAAAGACCTCGTTGGCGTCAGCGGCGAGAAGCGGCGTTTCCCGCACATTGCAGGATTGACCTAAAGCTCCATTCGAGGAATAGAAAGCGCGTGCGTTCGATGCGTGGGCCGGTTTAGCTCAGTCGGTAGAGCAACTGATTTGTAATCAGTAGGTNNTCGACTCCTGCAACCGGCACCAATACAAACAATAGCTTAATGGACAGACGGGGCGAGGCGGTCTGGCCGTTTTCCGCATTGCGTCAGCATTTCAGATGATCGAGACAATCTAACAGCTTCGCCGCTCGCCCCGCCGCCGCTCCTCGCCAACGGCCATCGACCTGTGAAAGCGAGCGTCAATGCTTGCATCGACGGCGATCTCGAGAGTCAAGGATGGTGTCCGCGAGGTCATCGTCTATTGCAAAGAACGCCGGGACAAGAAGGTAATTCAGGCGATCGGCGTCGTCCTGAAATCCATGAACGACAATCTGGGATTGATCTTTTCCCGCCTTTGCCTTTGATAACGGCCCAGTTGCAAAATTAGCCGTTCAAGAGGCCGGCTGTTTGAAAGGGGAGAGAGTATGTTCGGTAAGGCGCGACTTAGCGGGCTTGTCCTCTACGCATTCGCGGTAATCCCTTTTTCCGGCCCGCCCATCGGCGCGTGCGCCGCGCCGCGCCCGAATATCTTACTCATTCTCGCGGACGACATGGGCTATTCCGATGTCGGATCCTACGGCGGCGAGATCTATACGCCCAACATCGACCGCCTTGCCGCCCAAGGGATTCAGTTCACCAACTTCCACACATCGGTGTATTGCGCGCCGACGCGAAGCATGTTGATGACGGGAGTCGACAATCATATCGTCGGTTTGGGAAATATGTCGGAGCTTCTCGCCGACAATCAATTCGGCAAGCCCGGCTATGAGGGCTCTTTGAACGGACGCGCCCCGACGATCGCGACGACTTTGCGCAACGCTGGCTACCACACTTACATGGCTGGCAAGTGGCATTTGGGCAAACAACCGGACAAACTTCCGGTCTCTCAAGGCTTTGAAGAGTCAATTGTTCTAGCGGAAGGCGGGGCCGATCATCGGCAGAAGAAATCATATACGCCCGGCTACTCCACGGTGCATTTTTACGAGGGCGCGAACGAAGTCGACCTGCCAGATAATTTCTATTCGACGAAGTTTTATACTGATAAACTGCTCGATTATATCGACAAGAATGCAACGGATAAGAAGCCATTTTTTGGCTATTTGGCGTATCAGGCGGTTCATCAACCGCATCAAGCGCCCGAGGATTTCACGCGCCGTTACGAACACGCCTATGACGCGGGCTGGTCGGCGATCCGTGACATTCGCTATCGTCGGCAAGTGGAACTTGGGATCGAGCCCGCTGGGCTTGACCCCGCGGCGTCATTCCGCGCCCCCGACTGGAACGCGCTCACCTCCGACGACAAGCGCCTCAATTCCAAACGCATGGCTGTCTATGCCGGCATGGTCGAATATATGGATATGAGCATTGGTCGTGTTGTCGAGCATCTTAATGCCAAAGGACTGCTCGACAATACCGTGATTCTGTTTTTGAGCGACAACGGCGGGGAAAGCGCCGAACTAATGAAAATGTTTCCTGGTTATTATGCCAAGAACTTCGATCTTTCTTATGAACGGCTCGGGCAAAAAGGCTCCTATTCCGAATACGGGCCGGGTTGGGCCGGCGTTTCGATGACGCCTCTGTCAAATTTCAAGGGATCGGCATCGGAAGGCGGCATTCGTGCCCCGTTGATCATTCGCTACCCCGAGAGGTTTGGCATGGATCGAAAGTCCGACGCGTTGGCCTCGGTGCTTGATGTTGTTCCAACTATCATGGATCTTGCTGGCGTCCTGCCGCGCCGCGGCCAGCGCGATGTTCTTTCCGGCAGTACGATGGTTCCGCTCCTCTCGGGTAAGGCGGACAGCGTTCACGATGGCGACGCGATCGCGCAAGAGGTCGCGGGAGGCTCGGCGGTTCTTCGCGACGATTTCAAGCTAGTGCGAAACGCCCCCGTTCGGCGACATGAAATGGCGTTTGTATAATTTGCGACTCGACCCTTCGGAATCAAAAGACATCTCCGCCGAGAATCCGCGGATGGTCGAAATATTGCGGGGCGCCTACGCGGAATATGTGAAGAAAAACGGCGTCGTGGAAGTGCCGGACGACTATACCGTCGACGGGCAGCTCAAGAAAAATATGGCGCGCGCAAAGAAATGACGATCAGCGTCGATGCGCGCTTTCGATCCGGTCCGCGATGGGTGTTCATTCCAGTCCTCGCGCCGAACGCTTTTAGCCTGAAATGCTTCTCATCCGACATCCATCGGATGGCAAGCAAATGAGGATTCCGGTTCGCGCTCAATCGCATCGAGCCAGTCGTCGAAAAGCACGAGGTCCGCGGCGACAGCCGCCGACCTTGTGATATGTTTCGTCCAATCCTTGAGCATCGCGGCGATATCCTCTTGGAGCAAGTGACTGATGGAACGTTGCTCCTTGGAGGGGGACATGCTCCTCGCCGGGGTAGGCCGTGCGGCGCGGCGCTTCATTTTTGCAACGCACGTTTAATAATTAGTAACCACGGGCCGGGGATCATCAACGCCAGGGCCCATCAAGCCAATTTGGGTCGGGCCACGACTTTTTGCCTTGATTGGTCGTTGGGCGGTTTCGAGGATCAGCGAAACGAGCCCGGCGTCGCCTGAGCGCCGCCAACCCCCGACTGACCTATTTTCGCATTTGCCTATTTTTCACTCCCTCGAGTCGAAGGGATCGAGGAAAACGAACCCGTCCGGCTGAGTAAAACAAAGTAACATTCGAAGAAAATTTCGTCCGCCGACGCTGTCGTCAATGCGAACGCTTCGCCC